>NZ_JBGTZC010000007.1:0-62890 GCF_041807725.1 Streptococcus sp. E17BB | reverse complement strand
GTTAAGTAGTTTTCTTCCTTAAATCCTCTTTTCAATAGCCCATTCCTGGCGATATTGAGTAAATCAAGACTGAATTTGCGAATTTTATTTTTTTCTTCAGCTGATAATGTTTTTTGGGAAAATTGTGTAAGATATGATTATTGTACTGGAAAAAAACTAAAAACAAGGCATGTCCCTTGTTTTTAGTCTTTATTGATTTAGGCTTTTTCTGTCCAAGGTGTTGCAGTTGTTTCCAATACCTTGTTGAGGTCATCAATGTTTTTGAAGCCTTCTGTGCGCAACCACTCGCGAGCTGCTTCTTTACCTTCTTTAATGTAAACTTCAACTGAACCAGCCCAAGTCGCACGTCCGCAAAGCACGCCGTTGAATTTAGCACCTGCTTCAGCGGCAAAAACCAAAGTATCTTGGAAGAGTTTGCTGGAAACACCTGCTGACAGGTAGATATATGGCAGATCGGTTGCTGCTTCTTGTTGACGGAAGAACTCGGCTGCTTCTTCTTTAGTGTAAACTACTTCGCCAGTTGCAAAACCTTCAACATAATTCATGTTAACAGGAACTTCAACCTTCAAGACATCCACGCCAAAACGCTCATCTGAGAAGACTTTCATAGCTTCAATCACTTTACGAGGCTTGACTTTAGCAAATTCTGGGCTAGCGTTGTCTTCGATAGTTTCATCGTAGCTGAGGATTTCTAGATAGAATGGGATATCCTCTGCCCTACACTCAGAACCGATACGCTCCATGTAGGCTTGTTTTTGTAAGTTGATGTACTCATCACCATCCACATCATAGTATAGGAGGAATTTTACAGCATCAGCCCCTTGCTCTTTGAGGCGTTTTGCAGACCATTCTACCAAACAGTCAGGCAAACGACCTGGCGTGCTGGCATCGTAGCCAGTCTTTTCATAGGCTAACAGAAGACCTGCATTTTCATCTTTGACTTGCACCGCTGGCAAGCCGTACTCAGGATCAAGCAAGATAGATGAAGCATACTTGGTCAATTCTTCTGATACTAAGCTTTTGAGTTCTTCAATTTGCGCCACAGTTGGCTCTTCTGTTTGATGCTTAGCCATCATTTTTTTAAGAGCTCCGCGTTGGTCAAAAGCAAGCGCCGAAATGACGCCCTTGCTATCTGACAGTTTTTCCATAAATGCACGTTTGTTTGCTGTTAATGTCATGTTACACCTCTTCTACTTTTAATTGTTGATACAGTTTATCATAGTTGGCCATATTGACATGACCGGTCATTTCTTCTTGGGCATTGAGCATGCCCAGGACATTGGCTTTTTTAAGTAAGTCTTGGTCACTTTCCTGATGGAAAATAGCTGACGCAATACCCGCAACAGTGGAGTCGCCTGAACCGACAGGATTGACCACATCGATTTTGGGGATAGTTACTCGGTAGAACTTGTCACCATGCTTAGCAAAGGCACCACCTGCTCCCAGAGACACCACAATCCACTCAATCCCTGCAAAGAGGTCATCCTGCAAAACAGTCTTGAGTTGGTCAATGTCTTTAGTCACTTCGATGCCCAGTAAATCAGATAACTCATCGTTATTCGGCTTAATGACTGTCGGTTTATGTTCTGACCATAAGACAGCCTCTAGGCTTGCCCCTGAACAGTCTAGGACAACTGGTTTACCCGCCTGTTGTGCCAAGTTCACTAAGCGAACATAATAGTCTGTTGGCAAACCTGCTGGAAGACTACCTGAGAGCACCACTACTGCGGTCTTATCCAGAAGTTGTTCAAAGTGACGGAGAAAGTCCTGAGTCTCTTGCTCAGATAAGGTCGGTCCTGCTTCCAATATCTCGGTTTGTTGACCGTCATCATGTAAGATGGCAACACAGTTCCGTGTCTCGCCAGCAATTCTAAAGAAAGCTGACTCAACATTTTCTGGTAAGTTATCTTCTATATAATCGCCCAGTCGTCCGCCCAAGCAACCACTAGCCAAAACCTGGTCGCCAACTTCTGCGAGTACTCGTGTGACATTCAACCCCTTGCCTCCTGCCGTTTTACGGGCATTAGGGACTCGATTGACCTTGTCAAGAACCAGTCTCTCTAAGAGATAAGCAACATCTACCGAAGGGTTCATGGTAATGGTTAAAATCATCTCGTTCTCCTTTCTATAAAAATTTTACACTATTATTTTACAATAGTTTTCAGAAAATGTCAATAGTTTTTGTTTGTTTTTGTTTGTTTTTAGAGGGTTGCGTTCTGGTTTGATTTTTTCGTCTGTCTGTGTTATGCTAAGAGTAAAAAAACAAGAGAGAAAGAGGTGCTACATGTTAAAAAACGAGCGTCTGCAACGTATTTTGGAATGGGTTAATAAACGAGGCTTGATTACCGTTCATGAAATTGTTGCTGAGTTGGATGTTTCTGATATGACTGTTCGCCGTGATTTGGATGAATTAGAAAAAGCCGGCAAATTAATTCGCGTTCATGGTGGGGCTCAGAGCATCGAAAACAATCAGAACTACGAAAAGTCTAACACTGAAAAGCTCACTCAACAAATGGCTGAAAAGGAAGAAATTGCCGATTTAGCTCTGCCATTGATCCAAGACAATGAAACCATCTTTTTCGGCCCAGGGACGACACTAGAGTGTTTGGCGAGAAAGGTACTTGACCGTAATCTTCGGATTATTACAAACAGTTTGCCGGTGTTTAATATCTTGATGACTAGTCCTACCATTGATGTTATTTTAATTGGTGGCAAATACCGCGATATTACGGGTTCCTTTATCGGTAGTTTGGCCGATCAGAGCATTAAGAGCATCAAATGCTCTAAGGTCTTTGTCAGTGCTAATGCTATTTATAAGGACTTGATTTCTACCTATAGCGAGACAGAAGGAAAGACCCAACAGCTCTCCATCGATAGTGCTATTGACAAATACCTGTTGGCGGATCACACAAAGTTTGGTAAATATGACTTTTATCCATTCTATAGCACCAGCCGTTTTGACAAGATTTTATCAGATTCTGGGCTCCCTGATGACGTCAAGGAAATGTACAGCAACTACACTGAAATTGTGACACCTCAAACTCCAACAGATGACGACTAGTTGTTATCTTTATAAAAACCAAGATTAGGCGATGCCTAATCTTGGTTTTTTGCTGTATCTGTCAAAAATTGAGTGACATCTGCTAGGATATCATCTGATTTAACCTGGCTAATGTTATAAAAATGGACAGACATGCGGTTACGAAACCAGGTTAGCTGTCGTTTTGCAAAACGGCGTGTCTGCTGTTTTAGCTTGTCAATGGCGGTATCTAGGTGACATTCTCCTGCAAAATAGGGGAATAGCTCTTTGTAGCCAATTCCACGGCTTGCTTGGGCATCACGGTGATGATCATACAACCATCTAGCTTCTTCTAAAAGACCTTGCGTTACCATCTTATCAACGCGTTGGTTGATGCGGTCATAGAGAATGACGCGGTCATCGGTCAAACCGATGATGTAAGCATCGTAATCAGTTGGTTGGTTGGTTAGTTCTTGCCCAAATTTGGCTAACTCGAGTGCTCTGATCGCTCGACGTCTGTTGGGCTGTGAGAGGGTGAGCTTCTGCTCGGCTATTTTTTCAAAGAGAGCTTCATCAGATAGTTGCTCGAGTGATCGGCGATAAGTAAGAACTGCCGCCTGATCCAGGTCACCTCCTAAGTGATAGCCCTCTAGCAAGCTCTGAATATAGAGGCCTGTTCCTCCTACAATAATCGGCAATTTGCCACGACGAAGAATACCATCTATAGAGGCTTTTGCTTCTGTCACAAAATCATAAGCCGAATAGGTCTGTGTCACCTCTCGGACATCAATCAAGTGGTGGACTGCTGCCGCTTGCTCTAATGGACTGGCCTTAGCGGTTCCAATATCCAAGCCACGATAGACCTGCTGGCTATCCCCTGAGATAATCTCTCCATCAAGGGCTTGAGCGAGCTGAATGCCTAGTGCTGTTTTACCAACAGCTGTTGGACCGACGATAACAAGTAATTTAGTTGGCATCATTCACCTGCCTTTCAAATGAATGGAGTGCTTTCTTTTGGAGCATTTTACCATGAACAACCACTGTCCAAAAATCGAGAGAAGGACGAGCTAATTCAAGGTAATCGTCAGAGGCTGATATCAGACCTTGTTTTATGTGAGAGTCATCCATCCGCCTCATCATCTGACCAAAACTGTTACTAGATTTGGGACTACTTTTAATGATAGCTTTCTTAGCCTTCTGAACTAGGTCTTCAGACTGAAATTGTCGCATCTGCCCTTCCTTTCACACTTTTTTCTTGAATTTTAACAGTTTTTTCGTTACACTTATTATAACATAAGAAAAGGAGAATACCTATGGCTAAAAAAGGTTCATTTACAAAAGGTTTACTAACAGGCATCGTCAGCACAGCAGCTGCTGTGGCAGGAGCTGTTTTTGCGGTCAAAAAAACCATTATTGATCCTGAAGAGGAAAAAGCAGCATTCATCAAAGAAAACCGTAAAAAAGCAGCTCGTCGTCGGACAGCTCGCTAAGGCTTATCCAGCCTGTTAAAAAAAGAGCGTCACGCTCTTTTTTTTAGTGCTCTAAAAGTTTTAACAACTCTTCATAATCGGCTACGGTATAAGTCGGACAACTATCGTCATCAAGTTCACGGTGGTGTGGATTATAAAACACCGTATCCATCCCAAAATCATGTGCTCCCTTGATATCTGCCAGTTGGTTGTCCCCTATCATCAAGCTCGTTGACAGGGAAAAACCATCTACTTGCTCTGCTATTTTCTCAAAAAAGCGCCTATCTGGTTTCGGAAAACCGATTTGCTCGGAGATAAAAACCGCCTCAAAGTAGCCAACTAACCCAGAGCAATTGAGTCGCCCCTCTTGGATAGTAGCGACGCCATTGGTCGCGGCATAGAGTTTGTAGCCTTTGGCTTTTAGGGTCAATAGCAGAGCTTCTGCACCAGGATAGGTTTGACCTTGCTGGCTAAGATAAGTTTCGTAGATGTTGGCCAGTTGTCGCCCATCTACAGCCTGCCCAAAATGGGCAAACAAGCGAGCAAATCGACTGTCGATTAACTCCTGCTTGCTGACTTTACCAGCTTCCAAGTCTCTCCAAAGTTGACGATTAATGGTCTGATAGGCAGTGTGATAGGCAGGTAAGTCAACAACATTAAAATCTCTCAGCAACCGGTGCAAGGCCACCCCTTCTGCTGCATCAAAATCCAGTAACGTATGGTCCAGGTCGAAGAATAAATTTGTATAAGGCATCAGCTTTCTTGCCCCTTTTGTTGTTCAGATAGCCGCTTTATCCCTTCCGCAATCCATTTAGGAAGCTGGTCGCGTAGAGGTGCGAAGCCTGTACGATAGCGGTGGCGGGAAAACCGATGAAAGTTTGCCAGCGGTTGACCTTTTGAAGCAAGGCTGCGCATGGAAAAACTCACTTTTTTACTGTACTCATCAATGTCGATAATCTGTACGATCACTTCTTGACCTATCGCGACTTGCTGATAAATGTTATCAACATATCCTGACTTTAGTTCCGAAATATGAACCAGACCAACCAGATTATTTGGAAGTTCAACAAAAATACCGTAAGGCTTGATGCCAATTACCGTGCCTGTTAAGGTATCGCCAACTTTCATCAGTCAATCACCTCAACATGCTCAATGACAACGTCTTCCAAAGGTCGGTCAGCATAATCCGTTTCAAGAGCAGCAATCTTGTCTAGCACCTCAAAGGAAGTAGCGTCAGCAATTTGCCCGAAAACGGTATGGCGACGATCCAAATGCGGGGTGCCGCCCTCCTTTGCATAAACCTCTGTAATGGCTTCTGGCCACCCACCGCGGGTCAACTCCTTTTTGCTAAAGGCTAACTTGCTATTTTGCACAATGAAGAACTGGCTACCATTGGTATTTGAACCGGCGTTAGCCATAGACAGAGCTCCTCGAATGTGGTAGAGCTCCGCAGAGAACTCGTCCTCAAAGCGATCACCGTAGATAGACTCGCCACCCATACCGGTGCCTGTTGGGTCACCGCCTTGAATCATAAATTCCTTGATAATACGGTGGAAAATCACACCGTCATAGTAACCTGACTTAGCAAGGGCAATGAGGTTGGCCACCGTTTTTGGCGCTTGCTCTGAGAAAAGTTTGAGGGTCATGTCCCCTTGGTTGGTATGGAAGGTGACGATTGGTCCTTGATGTTGGTCCAAATGTAGCTGAGGCAGGGTTAATTTTTCATCAATCAGACCCAGTTTTACTAATGCCTTGTAAATGCCATCTTCTTCAACAGAATCAGTCACCAAATCGGCTTTTTCTTTAATGGCTTCAATCGCACCACCCATAGCGACTGACAGACCTGCGTAATCAAAAACTTCCAAGTCATTTCTCTCATCGCCAAAGACTAAAATATTTTCAGGTTTGAGGTCAAGGGCTTTGGCAACTTGTTCTACCCCGAGGGCCTTGCTAACATGGGTCAAAACGACATCAGATGAGTTCTTATGCCAACGCACCAAACGAAGGTCTTTGGCTAGAGCTTCTGGTAGTTGCAGGTCATCACCGATTTCCTCAATCGTCCACATCTGGTAAACCGCATGGTCTTTGTGAAAGTCTGGCTCAACGGCTAGTTCCCCATAGACTGGATCGAGGGCAAGTTCAACAATAGCGGTGCGTTTAGAGACGACAGCCTTTTGGCTACCTACAAAACCGTAGTCAATCCCAACTTCATCACACCAAGCAATAAACTGCTCAACCAGCTCCTGTGGAATTGGCTCTGAAAACAATTCCTTACCTTTTTTGTCCTCAACATATGACCCATTGATGGTAACAAAATAGTCCGGATTGAGTGCTCGAATTTCTGGCACAACACCGTAAATCGCTCGACCAGAAGCAATGCCTGTCACAATCCCTTTCGCTCGTAGTTGGTCGAAGACATAGCTGATGGTTTCTGGCATGTAGCTGGTCGCCTTGACACGTAAGGTATCATCGATATCAAAGAAAACAACCTTGATTTTTTTGGCTTTATAACGTAATTTTACCTGCATATCATTTCCTCACTTTTAACAATTTCTCTCTATTATACCATAAAGCTAAAAACCAGTCGTTCCAAAAGAACGACCAGTTGATTTGTTTTATTTTTTTCATCAGCAACTAGCTTGGTGGTACGCACTAAGCTAGTTATCTTTTTCCACCAAATTATGCTGAAATGCATAGACAACTGCTTGTGTACGGTCTGATACGCCTAACTTAGCTAAAATGTTAGACACATGGGTTTTCACTGTTTTGAGCGAGATGAAGGACACATCAGCGATGGTCTGATTATCATAACCTTTGGCTAGCAATCCCAGAACTTCACGCTCACGGGCAGTCAACTCATCATGAGGCGCAGGCGTGTTTTTGTGGTATCGGAATTTACGATCAACTTCAGTTTGGATAGCTAGCTCCCCTTTGGCCACTTTTCGAATCGCATGGAGAATTTCTGCAGCGCTGGAGGTTTTTAGCATGTAGCCTTTTGCGCCTGCTTGAATAACAGGGTAAATTTTTTCATTATCTAGGTAAGATGTCAACACCAAAATGTTGACATCAGACCAGCTCTTGAGAAGTGTCAACGTGGCTTCAACGCCATCTATCTCAGGCATAACCAAATCCATCACCACGACATCAGGTCGCAACTCTAACGCCATCTCAACACCAGCTCTGCCATTATCAGCTTCCCCAATAACATCAATATCAGCCTGCATGTTTAAAAAACTGCTAAGCCCCAGGCGCACCATCTCGTGGTCATCCACTAAGATCACATTAATCTTGTTCATCATCGTTTTCCTCCAAAATAGGGACGCGAATATCCATAGATACTCCCTTACCTTTGGCGCTTATGAGTTGTACACTGCCAGCCAAATCCTCAATACGGTCTTCGATATTTTTCAAACCGTAGCTCAAACTCCTCACTTCATCAACATCAAAACCAACACCGTTGTCAATCATTTTTAACTGGACTTCGTTAACTGTCTGCTTGAGATAAACATCTAGCTGACTGGCCTTAGCATGTTTGAGGGTGTTGCTGATAAATTCTTGAGCAATACGGAAAAGCTGTTCTTCAATCACTTTAGGCAGGCCTTGGATATCCTCATGATAGCTAATCGCCATATCGCTTTTGTCCCTTAACTCTGTCAAAATCATGGCAAAGCCTTCTGACAAGGTTTTGCCTTCCAACTCCGTCGGACGCAGATGCAAAAGTAAAATCCTTAAATCTTTTTGAGCATTTTGCAAAATATCTTCCACCGTAACCAGCTGGTGTTTGATTTGCTCTATATCTAAATCTCCCACTACCTGAGATAACCCAGATACAATCATCGTTGCTGCAAACAGCTCCTGACTGACCGTATCGTGCAGGTCACGCGCGATACGCTTTCGCTCACGCTGGACAATCTCTTGACCATTGTGAATGTAGGCATTTTCTGTTTTTTGCAGACTAGCTGTCAACTGCTGGATTTTGTTAGACAATCGTGTGATATTTGTTCCCAGCTCTGTATTTGGCTGTTTGGAGATGGTTTGATTAGTCAACATTCGCTTGAGGTTTTTATTGAGGTGGCGTTTTGCCACTTCATCTGACCAATACCAGACCATCAAAAATAGCAAGGTTAAGGAGAGACTCAAAGAGACAATCGCAAACAAGAGACGCCATACCCCAAAAGGATTGGCAGTCAAGTCCGGAAAACCTAAGCCAAAGCTGGTCATAATGATATAGGCAACTGCTGAGATGATGACGACCGCATACAAAAACATGACTAAAATGGTTTGTTTTTTCATCGTCGAACCACCTCAACTTGACCCGCAATAAGATTAACCATTATCTTGACTGACCGATGAGCCGAGGCATAAGATTCCTCCTCAAGTTTCAGTGACTCGTTACGTAAATCATACTCAGGAAAATCAAAAAACGTCACTGTCCCATACACTGCACTAACATTGAGGCTAACAGCCACATCAACCGGTACACGAATGACTGTCGGACCATACACCTTACGGATGATGATGACATTATCACACCCTGCCAGAATGACCTTTGACAAGTCCAGTGTATCTGAACCGCTCACACGAATAATATTCACATCATCAAAAGCGTAACTTTCCGTTAACACAGGTTCGCTAGAGCCAACCCAGTCATTTGGTCTGGGCGTTACCGACAGGTCTTGAGACTTAAATTCAATCAAAGCGAGCTGATTTTTTTCTTTGACCTGTGAAAAAGAGTTGATAATGGTATAAACAACCCCGAGTACCACAGCTGCAATCACGAAAGGATTCAGCATAAAGATCAAGAATAGTAATAATAAGCCCGCGGTCAAGAGAAAATTACTTTGATTGCCTTGGTTATAAAAGCGAAGTGCCAACAAGACAACGACTAAAATTAACAAAAAACTGTAGAGGCTCTCGGATAAAATCGTCATCAGCGCCAAGGCTAGGAGAACCGCTTCGACCAGTAAAAAGAATTGAAATTTTTTCATGTCTCCCTCCTTTCTTGCATTTTACCAGAAATTAGGCATTTTTGCAGAAATAAAACAACTTATCCGCAAAAAAAAGAGGGAAATCATAAACCGTTCAGGTTTGATAACTCCATCTTCTATTCAAACTAACGTTAGCATTAACTGCCTTCCGTTTGAGTTGATGTTGTCGTTCCAGTTTCAGAAGTTGACGATGTACTTGTGTCGCTAGTTGTCGATGAGGGCACATAAGCTTCACTTGATGACGAGCTTGATGAACTGCTAGCTTCTGCTGGGTCATCTTCCAAATAAAGCTCGATATAGCCTGCTTCTGATAAATTAAACAGTTCCCCTGAGTAAGGTGTCTGACCAGCAACTAATCGTCCTGCCACTGGAGTTTTAACTTCTAAGCCAGCCAGAGTGTAGTATTTAATCTTAGAGGAGTTGACACCTAGGTTCTTCAGTAGAGCCGTCGCCTGCTCCTGCGTTGTGCCGATGAGATTAGGCATAGTGATATAGCTACTTACAGCCACTTCAAAGGTTATCTTACCTGACTTACCAATGGTGTAGGTTGAACCTGCTTTTGGACTCTGACTGAGAATCGTCCCTGCTTCTTCCTCTGTCGTCTTCACATTCTTCACAACAATTTGTTCAGATGTTATCCCATAATCTGACAACAAACGAGAAGCAACACTCTCGTACGTCTCCCCAACATAATCTGGCATTTCAAAGCTCAGCCGGCCTGCGGAAACATAGAGATTGACCTTGGCACCTTTTTTGCGGTTGGTGCCTGCGACAGGATCGGTTTTAACCACATGACCTTTTTCAACCGTTTCGCTTTCAACCTCGACCACCTGACCTAGAGCAAGCCCTTCATCAGTCAACCTCTGGATGGCTTGTTCTTGGGGCACACCGATGAGTTCTGGGACTTTAATTGTTGCAGGGCTGCTCAATACTAAATAAGCAAAACCTGTCATCACAAGAAACATCAGTGCAACTAGAATTTTAGCAAGCGTTGAAAAGAGCGATGGTTTAGGTCGTTTAGTGGTGTGCGCTGCCTTTTCCTCAACGGGTTTATAACTACTGGTCTGCTCCACGCGTGGCGACCGACCTGGAATGGTTTGTGTCATCTGGCTGACACGGGTTTGCTGACGAGGCGGTGGCACTGGCGTTGGTTCAACCTTCGGCAGAGGTTTTGTTACCGTTGTCTCTTCAAAGCTCAGTCGCCGTTCGTTGCGACGACTAGGATAAAGGGCTGTAGCAAGGTCACGACTCATTTGGAAGGTTGAAATATAGCGGTCAGTCAGTTTTTTGGCTGTCGCTCGAATCACGATATTTTCCAAGGATTGAGGAACCTGAGGATTTTCAGCTAAAATAGACGGTAGTGGCTTTTGAAAATGCTGAAGCGCAATGGTCACCGCACTATCTCCGTCAAATGGAATGTGACCTGTCAGCATCTCATAAAGCATGATCCCCATAGCGTAAATGTCACTCTGTACAGTCGCTTTTGACCCACGCGCCTGCTCAGGTGACAGGTAATGAACCGACCCCAGCATCGAATTGGTCTGTGTCAGGCTGGTTTCTGCAAAAGCAACAGCTATCCCAAAATCCGTTACCTTAGCACGACCTGATTTGGTCAGTATGACATTTTGTGGTTTTAAATCTCGGTGAACAATGCCTTGTTGATGCGCTAGGGTCATCGCAGACAAGACTTCTGTCATGATGCGACTAGCTTCCTCGCTAGTGAGAGGACCTTTTTCTTGGATATATTTTTTCAAGTCCCAACCATCAATGTATTCCATGACAATGAATTGCTGTCCTTCGTCTTCACCAATGTCACGGATACCAACAATATTGGGATGATTGAGTTCAGCCATGGCTCTAGCCTCACGTTGAAAACGTGCAACAGCGACTTGGTCCGTCTGGTAGTTGGTTCGGAGGATTTTGATAGCGACTTCTTCATCATCTAAAATCAGGTCACGTCCGAGATAAACATCCGCCATGCCACCTCGTCCGATTGATTTAACAATGCGGTAACGACCTGCAAATAGTTTTCCTGTAGCAAGCATCAGGCCACCTCCCCTCCGACTTGAACCAAGGCAACCGTGATATTATCCAAGCCTCCTGCAAAATTAGCTTCATTAACCAGCAATTCCGCTTTGCCTTCAAGGCTCAACTCATCTGTGATAATACGGGTAATGACTTCGTTAGAAACAAGGTTTGTCAGCCCATCACTATTGACCAAAAGATAATCGCCTGGGAACAGTTCTTGAATGGCTAAATCAATGTCTAATGGCTGCGATTGACCAACAGATTGCGTAATGATATTGCGTTGAGGGTGAGTCTGTGCTTCCTCAGCAGTGAGCTGACCTGCCTTAACGAGCGCATTAACCAAGGAATGGTCACTCGTCAGCTGATGGTAAATACCTTCTCGGACTAAGCCAACACGAGAGTCACCAACATGGGCAAAAATGGCATAATTGCCGACCAGAGCTAACGCTTCGATGGTTGTCCCCATGCCTTGGTAGTCTTCCGTTTGCCCCATCTCAAAAATCTTTTGATTTTCAACTTGGATGGTCTCTAAAAGCCAAGAACGAATAGGCTCCCAGTCGCCCTCTGTAAACTCTGTACTAACCCAGGCACGCCCCAAATCTGTCACAGTCACCTGACTAGCAATGTGACCAGCCTTGTGACCACCCATACCATCAGCTAAAACAATTAAAGTCTGCCCACCTTTGTTTACAAACTTGTTGACATAGTCTTGGTTGTTCGACCGTTTTTGACCAATGTCCGTTTTTAAAGCTATTTTCATTTGTCATCTTTCCTTTCATTCAGATACGAGAAGTACCAGCACTATATGGCCCTTAATAACGGCGACACAACTGGGCAATAAAGAAACCATCTGTCCCAAACTGCTCAGGGGTAATGACTAAACAGCCCTCTGAGACGATGCTCTCCTGCTCGTGGCTAAGAGGCACCTGTTCAAAATTGGGATGGCTGGCCAAAAAGGCTGCGATCACCTGCTGATTTTCCTCCGCCACAATCGTGCAAGTACTATAGGTCATTATACCACCAACCCGTAGGGTTTGACAAACACTAGCTAGAATCTCTAGCTGAATGGTCTGCAAGGCCATGAAATCCCCTGCTTCCTTGCGGTATTTGAGGTCTGGCTTGCGGCGCATGAGCCCAATCCCTGAACAAGGCGCATCCACCAAGATTTTATCAAAGTGATCTTTGGGAAAATAGCGGTGCACCTGACTGGCATCCAGTTTGAGTAGCTTGACACGGTCAGTCACTCCGAGACGCTCAGCATTCTCCGTAATCAAGTCCAGTTTGTGGTCATAGAGGTCCAGAGCTGTCACCTGACCTGTGGTCAAATAGCTGGCGATGTGAACTGTCTTGCCACCTGGAGCTGCACAAGCATCCAGCACCTGCTCCTGCCCTTGCAGGTTTAAGGTCGGTGCAACCAGCTGGCTAGTCTCGTCCTGAATAGTCACTAAGCCTTTAGCAAAATCAGCCGTCCCAGCAAAATGCCCGCTAGGCTTGGTCAAGCCGACAGGTGACAGGAGCGACTGGTCAGCCCCTGTTTCAGCCTTAATCCGCTCCAACTGATTAGGATCTGTCAATCGGATACTGGCCTTGTTACGGACGTAGAGGCTTGCCATGATGGCTACGGCGCGCTCCTCCCCAAACTGGTCTATCAGCTTTTTGACCAGCCAGACTGGCAGACTGTATTGCACAGCATAGCGCTTATTGACCCGCTTGATCTGAGCAGGGTTTGGGCGCTCTTCACGCAAGAAACGGCGCAGAACCGCATTGACTAGCTTGTCCGCCCCTGAGTTTTTGTGCCGTGCTTTCGCAAGGTCAACTGCGGCATTAACCACCGCATGGTCTGGAATTTTATCCAAATAGAAGATTTGGTAAAGGCTGGTCATGAGCAGGTAGTAGACCCAGCTGTCTAGCTTGTCTCGGTCGGCGATGTAGTGCGCCAAGTACCACTCCAGTGTGATTTTCCGAGCGACGGTGCCATAAACCAGCTCGGTGACCAAACCCTTATCAGCTGGTGAGAGCGAGGTCTTAGTCAGGTGCTGGTTGAGGACGATGTTGCTGTAAGCCTCTTGGTCAAAGATTTCCTCGAGAATCTGCAGGGCAAGTCCCCTTGCGGTATCCATCTGCCTAGCCAAAGTAGTCACCTACCTGCAAGTCACGCCCAGCCCCATTGAGAAAGTCTGCAATCGGCATTTTTGGCTTGCCAGCAGGCTGAACACTCAGGAGGCGAACAGCGCCAGTTCCTGCCGCCACAATCAGGTCTTTCTTGGTTTTTGCGATGATTTGACCAGGTTGGCCTTGACCGTCTACTGCGGCAACCTCGTAGAGTTTGAACCGTTCCCCAGCTAGGAAGGTATGGGCAACTGGGAAGGGATTAAGCCCTCTGACCTTGTTGAAAACCTGACGGTTGGTCAGCTGCCAGTCGATAACTTCCTCCTCTGGTCGAATGTTGGGAGAAAAGGTGACTTGGCTAGGGTCTTGGGGTTCAGGGGTAATCTCACCTGCCAGATACTTGGGCAGGCAATCCAGTAGTAAATCACGTCCCAGCTCTGCCATTTTTCCAAAAAGCGTGCCGACGTTGTCACTCTCCAAAATCGGGGTTACGCGCTTGGCGACCATATCCCCAGCATCCATCTCCTTGACCATCTCCATAATGGTCACGCCGACCTCCTCGTCACCGTTGATGAGGGCGTAGTGGATAGGCGCCCCGCCACGGTATTTGGGCAAAAGGGAGGCATGAACGTTGAGGGCAAAACTCATTGACTTGAGCAGGCGTTCAGGCAAAAACTGCCCAAAGGCTGCCGTGATGATGCCGTCTGCGCCCAGGGCAATCAGGTCTTCTAGCTCCTGACTGCCAGAGAGTTTCTCAGGCTGGTAGACAGGGAGCTTGTTGGCAAGAGCCAGCTCCTTAACCGGTGTCATGGTTAAGGTTTTCTTACGCCCGACAGCACGGTCAGGCTGGGTCACTACAGCCATAATCTCGTAGCGGTCGTCGTTGAGCAAGCCTTGGAGAACAGTCGCGGAAAAGGCAGGTGTCCCCATAAAAATCAGTTTAGTCATCTCTTCTCTTTTCTATTTCTAATGGTAATCTTACCGGCCCTTGCAAGGCCGTCTTGTCTCTACTATTATATCATATTTGACAAGGAAACCCTCACCAGTTGGTTTGCTGACAGGGCAAGCACTTCAAGAAAAGCACTCTGACGACTTAATTGTAGTACCACAAGTGCTTTACTGAAATTTTTCAAAACATCTATAACGATTGATAGACTACTTAGCAACATCATCTCATCAGCAAGAGAGCTGCTGGTGGAGGACTATAACAAGAGATACTCACATGATATTCTGCGGTTCATAGTCAATGCTCACCCTCAAATCCTTATTGGTCTTGTCTTGAGTCAGGTCAAGGAGTTGATTAAGAGCGTCTTGGAGCTTGGGTTCTTGTTTGAAGGTCAGTAGCAACTGGTAATGGTAAAGGTTGTGGGTTCTGGAGACAGCTTTTGGGACAGGACCCAGATACCTGACTTGATCAGACAGGTGAGTTTTGAGCAGGTCCAGAAAAGCATAGCTGGCCTTAATGACTGCCTGCTCGTCCTTGTGGGAAATGGTCAGGGCAACGGTGTAAAAATAAGGTGGGTAGCCCAGCGCCCGTCGTATACCCATCTCGTAACGGTAAAATCCCTCGTAATCGTGATGTTTGGCAAAGGTAATGGCATAGTGATCGGGGTTGTAGGTCTGGATGATGACCTCCCCAGCCTTGTCCGCCCGACCAGCCCGACCAGCCACCTGGGTCAAGAGTTGGAAGGTCCGCTCGGATGCCCTGAAATCAGGCAGGTTGAGCGAGGTATCTGCATTTAAGACCCCGACCAAGGTCACATTCGGGAAATCCAGTCCCTTAGCAATCATCTGGGTCCCCAATAAAATGTCTGCTTTCCCATTGCCAAAAGCTTCTAACAGTTTCTGGTGACTACCTTTTTTCTTGGTTGTGTCCACATCCATCCTGAGAACTTTGGTTTCTGGAAAGAGCTGTTCCAGCTCATCAGCAGCCTTTTGCGTGCCTGTCCCGTAGTAGGAGATGGAGGCACTCTGACAGTTCGGACAGGTTCTGGGAATACCCTTGGTAAAGCCACAGTAGTGGCAGTTCATGGTGCGAGTGGTCATGTGTAGGGTCAGGGAGATGTCACAGTTAACACAATTATCCACATAAGAACAATCCCGACACATGACAAAGCTGGAGTATCCCCTGCGGTTGAGGAGAAGCACCACCTGCTCACCCTTGTTCAAGCGGTCACGGATCTTTTCGACCAAAGGCGGCGTAAAATTGCCCATCTCCTGCTGACCGATATAATCCCTAAAATCAACGACCTCCACCGTCGGAATGACCGCTAAGTGGTTAGCACGTTCGGTCAAGGTCAAGAGCTGATAAACCCCTTTGCTAGCACGAGCTCGTGATTCGATGGCGGGTGTCGCTGATCCGAGCACCAGAGCAGCCTTATGGTATTTGGCACGTAGCACCGCCACGTCTCTAGCGTGGTAGCGAGGGTTGGATTCTTGCTTATAGGTCGCCTCATGCTCCTCATCGATGATGATGGCTCCAATATTCTCTAAGGGAGCAAAAATAGCAGATCGGGCACCGACGACGACCTTAGCCTGTCCACGGCGGATTTTCAGCCATTCGTCGTACTTTTCCCCATCCGATAGCCCGGAGTGCATGATGGCCACCTGTCGACCAAAACGCGAGATAAAGCGACTGGTCATCTGTGGGGTCAGGACAATTTCAGGCACAAGGACAATAGCAGTTTTGCCCATCTTCAAGGTCTGGTCGATGATGTGGAGATAGACCTCGGTCTTACCAGACCCAGTCACCCCCTCTAGCAAAAAGGGTGAGCTCTCTTGACCGATGGCAGCAGTTACTGCGGTAACTGCCTCTTGTTGCTGGCTGTTGAGCTGGATAAACTCGGTCTGTTTGACCCCTTCAAAATAGGCCCGACTACGACTCTCCTCGCGCTCAGTCACTAGCAGCACCCCTTGCTCTATAAACCAGTTAACCACAGCAGGCGAGAAGGTCTTATTGAGGTCACTGACCTTACCGTCATCTGGGTGTTTAGTTAGAAACTCAGCCAGCTCCAACCGTTTTGTTGCTCTTGAGGAAATAGCTGAGCGGTCGAGCTGGTCAAGATTGACCTGATAGTAGCGGACCGTTTTGATCTGCTTTTTATCTGTTGCCAGATAGACAACTTCAGCTTGACCAGTCTTAACCAGGTCTTTGACCTGAACCTGCTGGTCAGCAGTCAACTCTGCCAGCCTCATCTCTTTTTTCCCAGTTGGGAAAAGGTCTGAAACAAGATCAATCGAGGTAAGCTTGACCACCTTGTTATAAGCTGAATTGAGAAGGCTGGGCAGCATGGCTTTAAGCAGACTGATTTTATAAGAAAAGACTGTCCGACGCAAAGCGTCAGCCAAATCCAACTGTTCCTGATTGAGGACAGGCTCTAAATCCAAGACTGCTAGAACAGGCTTTAACGTCATGTCCTGATCAGCTATTTCTTCAAAACCAACCACAAAGCCTTGCAAGGGACGGTTTGTCGCTCCAAAGGGAACATGAACCCGTGAGCCAACTGCAATCAGAGCCACAAGCTCGTCAGGAACCAAGTAAGAGTAAGGCTGGTCGGTCTGTTTAAGTGGCAAATCGATGATAATCTGGGCAATTTTTGGCATGATGTGATACGGAAAAATCTAAGATTGGGGACAACCTTAGATTTTTTCTCCTTCTTCTTTTTCTTTTGCGATTTGTTCCTTGATTTTACGCTCTTCCTCTTCACGTTTGAGGCGTTCTGCTTCGATACGCGCCAGCACAGCTGCCCGTTTAGCATCTGGCTCTGGGTGAATGGTCACGAGACCCGCTTCAATTTCTTCCAAAGCACGCAGGGTTGATTTGACAGAGCTGAAACTTTTAGTCGTTGGCCTGGCACCCGCTTCAAGTTCGTGCGCTCGCTTGGCTTGGAGAACGCAAAGGGAGTATTTTGATGGCACCTTGTCCAGCAAGGTATCGATAGAAGGTTTTAACATCATATATCATAATCTCTTTTCTGTAAATATCGGAAAAATAGCAGAGCTAAACAAGTCTGAATCGACGATTAGCACTTATTCAGTATCTTTGCTGTTGTCTCACTTTGACCAAGGGCCTACTAGAGACAGCAGTTAGTTAGGCGAGGAGAGGTGGCGTATTCCTTTGACCAATTCCAGCAATGAGCAAAAACAACTTAAATGTCATTAATCATGTCATTGTAGTGACCGATGCAACGCTCTACGCGGAAATGCTCAACTTCAATAATTTTCTTAACCCGTTCAGCAGCCAGATGAACTTCATCGTTAACCACTGCGTAATCGTATTCTCGCATGAGGGCAATTTCCTCTTTGGCTCGTGCGATACGTTGGGCGATGACGTCTTCTGAGTCAGTCCCTCGACCGACCAGACGGTCTTGTAATTCTTCTAAATCAGGCGGTGTCAAAAAGATAAAGACCCCATCTGGCACCTTTTTCTGAACTTGAAGCGCCCCTTGGACCTCGATTTCGAGAAAAACGTCTATGCCCTTGTCCAAGGTTTCATTGACGTAGGTCAAGGGTGTGCCGTAGTAATTACCGACGTACTCTGCATACTCCAACATTTGACCGTTACGAATGAGCTCCTCAAACTCTTCGCGCGTGCGGAAGAAATAATCAACACCGTCAACCTCCCCAGGTCGTTGGGGACGAGTCGTCATCGAAACAGAGTAGGCAAATTTATTATCTGGGCTTGAAAAAATGGCTTCCCTTACTGTGCCTTTCCCGACACCGGATGGACCAGAAAAGACAATCAGCAATCCACGTTCAGACATGATAGGCTCCTTTTATGTTCTTCCCTCTAGTTTAACAGATAGAGGCTAAATTGGCAAGTAGGTTACTCTTTTCACACGANTCAACAATTTGTTGCTTAAAGTCATCACTAAATTGACGACGGATTTTTCTAGACATAGAGTTCTCCTGTTTTCTTTAGTGTAGAACACTTTATAAATTCTGTCTAGTTTAGTGTAACCGATTCAACCCAATTCTCGACCACTCACTTGAGTGCTCAAGATAAAATAACGTGTTTCAACTGTTTCCTTACTGCCCTTCTGGTAACGACAAGTCACCCGTCCCAAACCNCTTATCCATGACATTTCGGTTAAAAGCGAGTTGTTTGTTTAAGGTTTTATTGGCATCTTCTCTAAAAACGACATCTAATTGCCAATGAAGACTTTTAATAGCCCAATGCCCACGAACACAAGCAGCCAATTCTCGACCACTCACTTGAGTGCTCAAGATAAAATAACGTGTTTCAACTGTTTCCTTACTGCCCTTCTGGTAACGACAAGTCACCCGTCCCAAACCCTGAATGTGAGCCCAATCCGAGTGTTCCCTTCTCAACCAAGCAGCATCTGTAACAACCTCATAGAGGCGTTGTTCAACCTGTCCGTGTGCCTTTTCAATGGTTTCATAGGTATCCGAAATGGCCTCCTTATCCTCAAAGAAGGGGATAATATCTTCTAGCAGGTTCTTTTGATTTTCCTTGACCGCTAGGCAATAGTTGCCCTGCTTTTGGATAATCTTATTAGCGATGGCCTTTTGGGTTCCCATAGCATCTATACTAATCAGACAACCTTTAACAGAAATGTTGTCTAATAGGGCTGGAATAGCTGTGATTTCATTACTTTTTTCATCGGTTGCGACTTGACCGTAACAGATGCCCTGATCTGTCGCATAGGCAGACACAATGTGAAGGGCTTTTTGAGCGGCACTACCATTGCCCCTGATTGTTTTCCCATCAATAGCCAGAAGATTTTTGGCAAAGGTCGGAAAAGTGGTCGCAGACAGTCTAGCCTCTTCAAGTAGGTTTGACCACATCAACGTGACGGTTACCAAGACTTGAGGATCCAAGGTTGCGAAAACACGCTGCATGGTGTCATGAGAGGGAATCCCATTATCCAGTTTAAGAAGGGCACGCAAGGAAGACTCATAGGCCTTACCGAAATCTTCGATTTCCTCCTAGTATTCTGCTCCAGCTAGACGGGCAAAGAAAATGAGCAGGATAATATCAGACAACAGGTGATGGACTTTGCGATGGTCACGCAGGTCGTGAACAGACATTAAGAACTTGACAATCTCTGGCATAAAAACTCCTCCTCTAACTATTATAGCTAAAAAGAGGGAAAGTAGTCTGTGAAAGATGTTAAAAACGATAGTTTCTTCGTACGTTTGTCCTGTGTCTTCTATAGGTCCAGTGTACGAAAAAAGACCTACCTTTCTAATTGTGAAAGATAGGCATTTTCAGAAAAAGGCAAGACCATTTTCGAATCATTGTCTAGTTTTCCCATATCGAAACTGATCATATTGAAATTTATAGTCAGAGAAAATCAATCTAGTCTAGGAAACAAAGCTGGTGATAGAACAAGAGTCATCTAAATGAGTGCCAACGCCTATCTTTAATTTTCAAAGAGTACTATTCTCAAGATCCGGCAGACTCCTAGTACATCATGCTCTTCTATTTGTCATCATCAGCCCAGCCGTAATCACCCGATAATGCAGTATTTCTAGTATGATGCCTATCGCAGTTGTCACAAATACGACCGCCTAGCAATAGGAGCTTTTAACCGATGGTCACAGATCATGGAAGTTTCACCCGCAAGCCGATGGCAGTTGTTTCCATTTTGGAAATAACTGAATATTCATCGAGCTCCCCCTCGTCAAAGATGTTTCGGAGATGCTTACTGATGGCAGGTACACCGACACCAAACAATCTAGCCAACTCTTTCTGACTAGCCCAAATGGTCTCATCGCCGATAATCACCTTAACCGCTTCGTCCGTATTATCAGCAGTATAGATTAAAAACTGTAATTCATTCATACCATCACCCTTCTATGGAAAAATGCAAAAATACTCGACACCTTCATTATATCATACCCTATAGAAAAGGCTCTATAAGACTGTAACGGGTAATTCAATCGCAATATTATGGATCTATTTGGATGTAGAAAAAACTAACCTAACTCATTGAGTCGGATGGTCATAGCGCAACACCTTATCTATGATTGTTTCAAGCATACCGCTGTTAATAGACTCAAATATACTGAGTTCCAGTTTTCCAAGACGTACCCGGAGTAGAATATTATTTTGCTTTTTCTTCTCAAAGGAACGAGACTGAGGGCTGAATTTAAAGGGACGATAGGTTGTGTTATCAAAATAACCTCCAGTAATATTTTCTAGACATAGTATACTGGAGGTCTGGGTTTTACGATAGATACCTTGTTATGGGGCGGTTAGGAATGAAACCATTCAACGGAACTGTAAATAGAAAAACATCCCAGAGTCAAATATAGACTTTGGGATGTTTTCAATATACTCTGTCATGGGGCGGTTACGGCATTGACATGATGAAAACCCTCCATTTCTGTTTTCTACTCAAAGTATAATGGAGGGTTAGATAATAGAATAGATATCTTGTTATGGGATGGTTACGGTGATGACAGAATATAATTATTACTGATAATACTTGCAACCATCAGTCTCGTCTAAATATATCCCTCGTATAAACCTTGTCTATCACATCTTCTAAAATGTTATCATAACGATTGGCAATGATAACCTGTGAACGTAACTTGAAAGCCTCTAAATCATTAACCACTTCACTACCAAAGAATGTCGATCCGTCTTCAAGAGTTGGTTCAAAAACAATCACCTTGGCTCCTTTAGCCCTAATTCGCTTCATTACCCCCTGAATAGAGGATTGGCGGAAATTATCTGAATTTGACTTCATTGTTAAGCGATATACACCGACAACAACTTCTTTTTCCTTATGAGGATCAAACTCGCTACTCCCCACATAGGCATCCGCAATTTCAAGAACACGGTCAGCAATAAAGTCTTTACGTGTGCGATTACTTTCTACAATAGCAGACATCATATTTTGCGGAACCGCATCATAATTTGCTAGAAGTTGCTTTGTATCTTTTGGTAAACAGTAGCCACCATAGCCAAATGATGGGTTATTGTAGTGATCTCCGATACGAGGATCCAAACCAACCCCTAGGATAATCTCCTTGGTATTAAGCCCCTTGAGCTCCGCGTATGTATCCAACTCATTAAAATAAGAGACACGTAGTGCTAAATAAGTATTTGCAAAAAGTTTCACTGCTTCTGCTTCTGTGAAGCCCATAATCAGAACAGGGGTGTCCTCATCCAGAGATTCTGCCTTCAAGAGTTGGGCAAATTCACGAGCTTTTTCTGTCAATGCTTCATACGACATATCTGTTCCAACGATGATCCGAGATGGATGCAGATTGTCATAGAGCGCTTTTGATTCTCGCAAAAACTCGGGGCTAAAAATAATTCTATCACAATTGAACTTTTGACGAACTTGCTCCGTGTATCCAACAGGAATTGTTGACTTAATGATAATAGTGGCCTGGTCATTCACTGGAAGAACCTGCTCAATCACTGATTCCACCGCAGACGTATCAAAGAAATTCTTCTTACTATCATAGTTGGTTGGAGCTGCAACAACGACAAATTCGGCATCTTTGTATGCTGCATCACCATCTAAGGTTGCGGTAAGGTTCAAGGCCTTGGTCGCAAAATATTCCTCAATTTTATCATCTTGGATAGGCGATTGTCTACGGTTAATCATCTCAACCTTCTCTGAAATGATATCCACAGCAACAACTTCATGGCTTTGAGCCAGGAGAGTTGCTAAAGAAAGGCCTACATAACCTGTGCCAGCTACTGCGATTTTCATATACTACTCCTATTCGATTCTATTATTGATGTAAGCCTCTGTTGCATTTTCTTTGGACTTGATTATGCAGGGATTCCCAAATACGACCGAATGTGAGGGCACATCACAATTGACATAGGTGTTTGGAGCTATCAAAACATCATCGCCAATAGTAACTCTTCCAACAATCGTACTATTGATTCCAATCCAAACATTATCACCAATAATCGGACTCCCCCTTCTTGAACCACGATTTTCTTGGCCAAGTGTCACACCTTTGTGAATGTTGACATTTTTTCCAATAATAACATCGGGGTTAAAGGTGATGCCAACTATATGTCCAAGATAGAGACCTGGACCTATTTTTGTATTTGGGTGTAGCTCAACATGGTACCTATAGCAAAGCCTCTGAAAGATAAATCGATAAAAAAACTTTATAATAGGGTTTGTCGCCACTTGCTGTTTTCTAAAATAAAGTTGTAACCTTGGCATTTTATAGGCACCATAACGATGTTGGTCTAGTTGAACTAGATTTATTTTTTTCATATTACCTGTCCTTATAAAAATGTCGATACCAGATAGCAAACTGCCTCAAGCCATGTCTTAGAGGGGTAGAGGGTTTAAAAGCAAAGTCCCGTTCCAAAGCCGAAGTGTCTGCATAGGTGATAGGCACATCGCCCGGTTGCATGGCAACCAAGTC
Source organism: Streptococcus sp. E17BB (assembly GCF_041807725.1). Lineage (NCBI taxonomy): Bacteria > Bacillati > Bacillota > Bacilli > Lactobacillales > Streptococcaceae > Streptococcus > Streptococcus sp. E17BB. Next base: position 39,902 of record NZ_JBGTZC010000007.1, on the reverse strand, counting down.
CTTATGAGCTTCAAAATCATAGTCTTCTGGTAAAATCCCTGCACGAACCAGCTCCTCTTGCAAGATGTTGACAAAGTCAAGGAGTTTTTTTGGCTGGCTATTACCTATATTATAGATGGCATAAGGGGGAATAGGTAGGCCATCATCCCCCGTCTTGCGCTTCGGTGCACCAAACATGACACGTCGCACCCCTTCAACGATGTCATCGATATAAGTGAAATCCCGTTTGCAATTACCGTAGTTAAAGATTTGGATGGTCTCCCCTTGACGTAATTTATTAGTAAAGCCAAAATAGGCCATGTCTGGGCGCCCAGCAGGTCCGTAAACTGTAAAAAAACGTAAGCCTGTGGTCGGAATATCATAGAGTTTACTGTAGGCATGGGCAAAAAGTTCATTGGACTTCTTAGTCGCTGCATACAGCGAGACAGGATTGTCAACCTGGTCTTCAACACTATAAGGAACTTTGGCATTGGAACCATAGACCGAAGATGAAGATGCATAAACCAGGTGTTCCACGGAGTTGTGGCGACAAGCCTCGAGAATGTTTTGGAAACCAATCACATTGCTTTCAATATAAACTTCCGGATTTGAAATAGAATAGCGCACACCTGCCTGAGCTGCTAAATTGACTACAATATGGGGCCTATAACGTTTAAACAGTTGATCCACTAAGTGCTTATCAGCCAAATCCCCCTTGATAAATTCCCACTGAGAAACTGATTTTTCAACCTGTCCCGCAATCTCCCCTAAGCGAAACTCTTTCAAAGAAACGTCATAATAATCATTAAGATTATCTAGTCCAATAATCCGTAAAGAATCTTGTTCGGCCAAGAGTGCCTTTACTAAGTTAGCGCCGATGAAACCAGCTGCTCCTGTGATTAAGATTGTCTTCCTATTTAAATCAGTCATTGTTTGCCTCGTTTCAGTCATTGTTTGCCTCGTTCTAAGATGGTTTTTTCTAGAAACTGTCTCTTTTCTTCACTTGTCATCCCTTTTGTAAGGACAATTTTGCCTTCCATTTTGCTGGCGTATTCATCTAAACTTTCAATAATGCGTGCTGGCACACCCCCTACAATGGTGTTTGGTGGCACATCTTTTGTAACAACAGCACAGGTTGCAACAATCGCATTTTCGCCTATGGTAATCCCTGGCATAATCATAGCATTTGTGCCAATATGAACATTGTCTTTCACAAGGATCTTACCAAAACGATCTGCCTGTGCGAAGACTTCCTTGTATTTGGGGTGATTTCTCAACACCCAAAGGCCGCCATCATGGGTAACAAAGTTAACACCTGCATTGACTCGTACATGATTTCCCAGCTGAATCAGATAGGGTTCACTACCAAACTGGGCACTTTTATAAATTTCACAGTTATTGCCAATCTTAACACCTTGACTCCTAAGGTAATCAGGATATTTTGACATAGGTAAGAGAGATAGTCTAAGGTATCCTAAAAGTCGCTTCATCATATTATTTCTTTCTAAAATTAGGCAGCATAGCCAAAAAGGATTGACGGTAGAAAAGGCCACTCATGAGGAAAAACAAGAGGATCGAGACCAGTCCGCTGATAAGGGAGCTGGTAATAAGCGTCCAGTAACTATTTGGCGACAGCTTCAAAAAAGGAATCAGCCAAAGGTAGAGTAAAAGAGTGGATAGGTCTACTAAAAAGACCTTGAAACTCTCTCTGATGGCTCGTTTGAGAATGTTTTGCCTAATGTAATATAGGGAGGCTGCAATACGATAAAGCATGGAAAGGGTCGTTCCAATAGCAACACCTGTCAGGCCATACTGGCTAACTAAGATGAGGGAGACAAGCATATTGATCATAATCTCAATCAAACTGTGAGACTGAGTTTCCCTGAAATGACCAGCCGAATTGATCACAGTGGTATAGGGGATCTTAATGCTCATCAAAAAGTAGGCTGAAATCATGAGGAGGGCAAAAAATTGATGCTTGTAGTTCTCATCCTCAATGCCCCTTGTGTAAACCATGACAAAAGGAACAAGAACGGTTAACATGACACAACTGATAACAACCGAGAGGAAGTTGACAAGCCATTCAAAACGAGAAAAGTCTTCTTGAAGTGTTTTATCTCCCTCCCTTCCTTTAGCCAGCAGATGGCCAAAGTGACTTCTATAGCCCATGCACAGGCTCTCTATCAGGAGGCGAATCCCATTTAGGGGAAAGGTATAGATATTGTAAATAGACACATTGCCTAAGGTAGACATCAAGGTCAAAATAATGGTATCTAAAGATGATGTCAGTGTGATAGCCACGTGCTGAATCAAACCGCTCCATTGATTAGGGATAGGCTTATGCCCAACCTCCGAAAGCGGCAAGAGTGGGTAATGCTTTTTGACATAGAGCTGTAGGGAGATAGGCCTCAGCAAAAAGATAATGGAAGAGACCAGTTTGACCATTTGAATGCTATGGCCTAACTTGACTAAAATATAGGTAACCAGGATGTTGATAAGGACGGTCAAGATATTCATGGCCGTGTAGATATAAAGTTTCTGGTCTGCTGCTAGGATGACTTGATTGCTGATGCCTAGGACATATTGGCCAATAAGACTGATGGAGATAGCGAGAACTAGGCTGGTTGTATAGAGCCATGAAAATTGATCTGCTTTTGTTAGACCGTAGTAGAGACAAAGCATCAAAATATAGAACAGTAAGCCTATCGTCAGTCGGCTAAAATAGCGTTTGACGGCATTAAAAATAGCTGAAACCTGATAGTAGTCCTTCTGATAGAGGGGTTTATAGAGGGCTGCCTGGGCAACTGCTGCCACTCCAAAATCAAAATAGCTAATCACCGACAGCAACTGGGTAATAGAATAATTTAGACCATTGACCTGTGTGCCATAGGCACTTAGGAGGAGCCTAGGGATAATTAAACCCGAGAGCAGGGTTATCAATTGAAACATTAGTGATGTCAGACCATTCAGTCTTAGTTTATTCATTCAGTTTCATCCTTTTTAAAACTTGCATTCAAAAATGCCACATAATCAAAATCATCCAAGTAACGCCGGCCACTGAACTTGGTCTTGAATTGGCAGAGGTCCATTAAACTGTCCCCCAGGCGGTAGGCCTCTCCCATATCATGAACACTGGCTAAGCCCTCATAGGGTTTAGAGGTCAAGAGAACCTTATTAGGGTAAGGAAGGCTATCAAAGTATGCTGCGTCCTCTCTGGTCAGACCATCTCGATCAGTGAGAATCAGATAGAGGAGGTTTGGATTAACCCTCTTCGCCCTCTCCTCCCATTTGGCCTTTGCTGTAGCAAAATCCTTGTAGTGGAAGAAGTGGATGACCACCTTTTCATCCAAATAACCGACAGGATACGGCTTATTCTCGCCTAATTTTTCCTTTAGGGGAAGCTTGAGGTAATGGTCCAAATCCGTGACAAAGGCTAAGTAAGATTTTGGTTCAAAATAAAGATTAATGGTAGGAGTGGCAAAAGGAAGACCTAAATCGTGGAGTATAACCCCTCCAATACAATTGGAAGAGATAATAGAAATGGGTTCACTAATAGCTAACAAGTTGCTTCGATTGCGACGGGTGAGGTCTCTTCTTAACCAGTTGCGATAAGCTTTTTTCACTCGCTCTTTATTAAGCATGATGACGCCTCCCTGCTACTTTTGAGGCAAGCCAAACCAGGATCACCATAAACAAAACCACCTGAACCAATTGTCGGAAGCCCGTCAACGAGCTATCCCGCATCATGGCACAGAGGATAACACAGGAAGTGGTCGCAACATAGCGTTGCATAATCCCTTTGTCATCACTAATGAGTTCCGCAAACAGCATACCAAAAAAGAACATATAGATAAAGCCTAACCAACCCGCATTGATAAAGGTTTCTGCAAAGAACGTAAATCCTGTCCCCCACCTGATCTTTAGCAAGTCTTGGGACAAGTAGTTGCCCAGATAGACGTGGCTCACTCCCAATCGAGTCGCCAGAGCAGTGGATACCGATGTTAGGGCAGAGGAGACAAAGGTATTGCCAAAATGGCTGAAAACTCCCTGACCAAAACTGAGAACGATAACCGTCACGCCTAAACTGCCCCCCATCTCCTGAATAAAACGAACAAGGACATTCTCACTGACACTCATCACCTGTCCAAGGTCTGACAGAGATAGATTGGCTAAACCTTGATTGCGAATGTTAATGATGAAAGACAATACGGACAAAGAGATAAAACCTGGTACTGATAATTTGATAAATTTTATCCAGTTAATTTTTTTATAATAGGTGCTATGCATCCAAATCAAGACGATCAGCTTATAAAACCAGTTGCCACGCTCACCAGCCAGAGTATAAAAAAGCATATAGGCGCCAAATAAACTATAGGCCAGTTTAACCTTCCTGTAATTGCTCCCAAGCAAGAGACCGACAATAACAGGGAAAAAATAATCCTCCGAACGACCAATCAGAGAGTTGACCGAAAAATCTGAATAGTAGAGGGAGCCATAGCCGTGTAAAGCAGACTGCCTCAAAACCAGCCAACTCTTATAAAAAGTTGCTGGGACTATCACAAAACTGAGCCAGAGGCTGACTTTATAAATGATACGCTGTAGCATGTCTTGGCGGCTATCATCAAAAGAATGCAAACAAGAATAATCGAGACGGAAGATCCTGATGCTACAAATCCCTACCACCATGGCCACATAGCAGTAGATAGAAAATAGGGCCGCATTATAAATTTGCTGATCATTTGGTGCTGGGAAATTAGCATACAAGGTGACCTTGCCTATTTCTGTATCAGTCCTGATTCCTAGGGCCCACAAGAACAGTTGCCCAAAATTAAAGAGAAAGGCAATCATCAACAAGATGCTTGTTAAGCTAAAGGTTCGCTGTTCTAGTTTTGACAAAACAAAGAGGGACAGACCAAATAAAAAGGTGGCAACATAGGAGAGAAATAAAAGATCTGAAAATTTAGCTGGATGCCCGGCTGTCAAAAGATTGGTCACCATAAGGGCAAACAAGGACAGCATCACAAAAATCAATAGATAACCCAGTCCTGTTTTGGACAGTCTTAGACTAAGCATTTATAACTCTCCTATCAGTTGACACCATTGCCCTACGATGAGATCTTCACTCAATCGTTCCTTGATGACTTGGGAGTTTTGCGAGAAGGCATTTCCTAAGTCATCATTTTCTGCCAGTGTCAACATTTTTTCTAGTAAGGCTTCCTCATGACCAACTGGTATTAAAAAGCCTGATTTACCATCTTCAATGAATAGCCGCCCTCCATAAGCGGGGCAATCCGTACAAATGGTCGGTATCCCCATCGCCAAGGCCTCCAACATCGCATTTGAAATTCCTTCATAGTCGGAGGGAAGAATAAACATTTTGGCCCTATGGATTTTCGAGTGGACATCCCTTGTAAAACCATGAAAAACCACATTATCTTCCATGTCTAAGGTTCTGGTCAAGGCTTTTAGCTCAGCTTCTAAAGGACCCTTGCCAAAGAATTCCAACTGATAGTCAGGATGAGACTTTTTGAAGCGGTGAAAGGCCCTAATCAACAGGGGTAAATTCTTTGCTGGCTCTAAGCGCGCCACGCAGACAATCCTTTTTTCCCTTGTCCCTTGATAGGCAGGTAAGATTTCCTTTTTCAAAGGATTGAAGATAATGACACTATTTTTTTCCGTCATCCCCTTAAAGCAATCCTTAGCATATTGGGTCTGAAAAACAAAAAAGATACGTTTACGACTGTAGTAGCATATATCCCTAATCAGACGACCCAACTTAGTCGGTGTTTCAGCATTGGGGTCATTGCGTTCAGAGACAACAATCGGATAAGAAGTAAAGGCTAAGGCCGCAAGAACCATAATATTGATTGGGGTCAAGAAGGAAATAACCACATGTGGGTTGATGGCCTTAATGGTCCGCCTAATCTGACGCAAACGTTGTAAATTGCGCTTGATGCCTTTGAGCTGCTCAGGAAGATCAAGCACCTGGTAACGAACACGACTATCAAGGTCATAAGCCACTTCATCTTTTAAAAGAGCTAGGATAGTGACATCATAGTCCTGACACAGGTGATTGGCCAAAATTGAAATCACGCGCTCGGCTCCCCCACCAGATAGAGAACCGATGGTAAATACTAATTTCTTTTTCATGAGTTACCTCTTATATCTTGCTATTTTTTTGATGCACTTTGTTAGACCAGGTAAGGCTTTAGGACAGAGACTAAAAACAAGGGCCTGTCCTCGACTTTTTAAGCTCCGTGCATGGCGCATCACATACTGCTTATCAGTATGGGTTATAGGTATTGTCGCCGGTTCATAAAAACTACCCAACATTTTACGGGCCAAATAGTCCATCAAAACACGCTTTTGACCTGACGAAAGCCCATAATAATCATAAATGCTTTCTAGGCGATAATAGATGCTACGGGCATCTTTGACATTTTTATCCCTGTTTTTTTGGTGCATAATGGAACCTGGACGTTGAACATAGTTATAAAAGGGGATATCCAGATACATAATGCGCTGAGCCTTGAGGTAGAGTTGAGGCGTCCATAATTCATCTTCGTGTAATAGACCTTTTTCAAACGATAATTGACTATCAATCAAAAAATTTCTGCGGATAACCTTAACCCAAACAGCAGAATACATACAACCAGCCTTGACATTATCTACAAAGTAATCTCGACCATTTTTCACTACACCACTATCGATATAGTGGTTATTAAACAATGATGTTTTTTCCCCGTTTTCAACATACCGGCCATTAAATTCTAAAACATCAAGGTCATTGTCTTTTAGGTGTGATGCTAAGACGTCCAAAGTATTATTTTCAAGATAATCGTCACCGTCAATAAAAAGGACGTAGTCGTGCTGAGTCTGTGCAAGACCAAAATTTCGGGCATCAGACAGGCCTCCATTTTCCTTTCGAAAATAGTGAAAGCGCCTGTCTTTTTCCGCGTAAGACTTGGCTATCAGATGACTATCATCCTTGGAACCATCATCCACCATGATCACTTTAAAATGGGGGTAGGTTTGACTAGCAAGACTGGCTAAACAGGCCTCCAATTCATCTTGGATATTATAAATAGGAACGATAATATCAAATCGTAAGTGGCTCATCTAACCTCCTTGTCTTAGTCGTGCCAAGTTTCGCAATGTTTTGCGACGGATTAATTTTAAGCTATTCATCACAAAGGTCAGGTACATAAAGGGTTTAGAAATCAAGCCCATCTCGTATAAGTTCTTGACATTTTGATGTCTGCCCTTGTGCATCCCATCTAAATTAGAGGACAGTCCACTCATCCCATGGTAAGCTTTTCCGATATCAATCCGAACAAGATCCTCTGCCAACACATAATAACTATCTTTGAGCAGGAACTTTTGAAAGAAATTGATGTCCTCACAATGTTTCATGCCTTCGTTAAAAAGGCCTAGTTCTATACCAACATCCTTTTTAAACACAATACTTGGGGTTGATGGCATGTTGCGCCAACACAGGTCTCTTGCTGTTAACTTGCACAAGCCCTGCCTTGGTCGCCAGAGTATTTTTAAGGGAAAACTACTTCCTAAAAAAAACATAGCAGGCGTTTTCTGTATCACATCGTATTGCCGTTCTAACTTTTGAGGCATCCAGAGATCATCTGAATCCAAGAGGGCTATCCAGTCTGCTTTCGCCATTTTGATGGCCTTATTACGCGTGTAAGAGACCCCGTGATTGGATTGATGATGGTATTGAATCGGCAAGGTTGGGTATCGAGACATATAAGCCTTGACAACCGCTTCGCTACCGTCACTTGAGCCATCATTGATAATGATAATTTCCTGGATTAAGTCCAGGCGTGTTTGCTGTCTGACCGAGTCTAGGGTCATTTCAATAGTCTCTTGGCAATTATAGGCAGGAATGACTACACTAAACACATCTATCTCCTTTGTCTAATACGGCCGTCAGAAACTGTTTGATCTGGTCTTCAAATGCTTCTCTAGTGAATTGACTCATCAAGACTTCCCAAACCTTGGCACGCATGTTACGATAATCCAGTTTTTGGCAGACCGAGACAACCCGGTCTGGTTGACCCTCGTAATTGATTCCAATCCCATGAGTTTCAATGATATCCCAGGTATCTCCCTTAATGGAGTTAATCATAGGCAAGCCCATAGACAAATAGTCTAAACTTTTCATGGTCAAGCCAACTGTCACTTGATCGATCATCATATTAAAGGCAAAATCACAACCAGCCACCAGTTTAATCTTGCTTGGCTTATCAAAAATCATGCCGTGATAATAAACTTGACAGCCTGAGGAGGTTAAGTCAGACAGAAAACCTTCTCGCTTTTGGCCCTCTCCAATGATATGGAAGACCACTTGCCACCCCTTGGTTATAAAAGCCTTCACAATCGCCAAAATCCCATCATAGTCCGTGATGCTGTTGAGACTGCCAACATAGGCAAAGTTGATGGTTTTTAGCAGAGGGTCAAAGGTTTGTTGATCTGCTACCTCTTTTGCCAACAAGAGTTCTTCTTGGCTGTAGTCCGAGAAGAGGCGAAGGGTTTGGTTGGGACATAGGCCCGAGTCCAAGGGTAGGCTTTTACGGTAAAGATCGCATTCTAGAACAATCCCATCTGCCACTTTGAGGCTAGCATTTCGCATCTCTGCCCATTTTCGGGCCAAAAAGCTCTGCTTGAGAAACTTAAGAGGCATGGACTCCGGCCACAGATCGATGACATCTACAAGGTAAACAAGGTCCGGATGTTTGTCCTTATAGGCCAAACAGGCTCTAGCCACATTGTTTGGTGGAACAAGGGCATAAACTAGATTAGGTGCGTGCTCTTCCAGAGATTGAGCTACCGCTTTACCAAAGGCAAAATGCGACTTGATTCTAGCTAGAGAAAGGTTTTTAGCATAGGGCGAAACACTGAGATAGGTGCATTCTTCATAGCGTTTTTCAATCGGTGCTTTGGTGATATGGTCAAAATCAGAAAGGAGCACCGCCACCTCATAGCCACGACTAATCAAGCGCTCTCTAATGACCTGCAATCTCTTCTCATACCAGTTAAAGCAGGAGATTAACATAGCTTTTTTCATAATCGTTTAATAACTTTCTATAGATAACTCAGTTATCATTTCCGATAAGCTGGGAAAAATAGCTCATCTACTGAAACACCTTTTAATTGGCAAAGTTTCTCATAGATATCAGGTTGGTGAATTTTCTTGGCAATATAGAAGTCAAATAAGGTTTGCCGAGTAAAATTCTTTTTAAAAAGGAACAAGGGGTCATCATCTGCATTGGTCAGACCACCTCCGTGATGGATGACTTCAATACTATTTTCATAAGCCCAGTCTGACAAATCTCTTTCCAGTAAGTAAACTGGATTCATTTTTAAATATTCTGAACGAGTTCCTAATAAATGACCGTGCAACACACCACTGCTAATAAAATAATAGCCTGCGCTGATAACCTCATTTTCGTATATCACTTCAATAATCAAGACTTGATTCCCGAATAACTCTTGACAGTGGTTAAAATAACTTTTTTCAAAGTAATAGAAATCACTAGCACCATTTCTATCCATAGTGGAATAGTACAAATCTAAAAAGTCATCAATATTAGAAGGATTGACAGTGATTCGGGTTTTTAAACCCAAACGTTCCGCCTTTCTAGCTAACCGTCTTGAGTTAGAGTTAAACTCTCTTTCAAATGGTCTATCAAGTTCTGCCTTCGTACTAGTCCCAACAGTCTTTCTCATATAGATCGGATGATAAATTTCTTTAAAATCTATAGCATTATTGACAATAGGATGGAAACGGACAAACTCTGATACAATGTTATTGTCACGACAGTATCTACTAAACTCACTTTCAAAAGTCAATAACAACTTTTCTCTATCCTTTTCTTCAACAATCAAAGGACCACCAAAGCCGTAAGGTGTTATCAAGTCATAGTAAATTTCATCCAAATCACTCTCTATTTCTCTTTTAATAAATGAATAAATAATTTTACCGTATTGGCAATCAAGTTCCCAAAATTCTGAACTGCCACTTTCAATACTTTCATGGACCTTCCCATATTCTCTCGTAAAATAAATATCAAGCATTAGTTTTCCTTCCTACCGAATAAATAATCAACAAATATCCTCATTTCCCATCGTTAATAGGTTTAGACATCAACAAACGTTCTGGTTGAAATCCAAATTTACCGTATAAAGCGACAGCAACCTTATTATGACAGGTTACATTTAGTTCTAACGCTTTGCATTCTTTTTCTTCTGCAATTGCAATAACACTTTCCAACAGAAGACTACCAAGTCCTTGAGAACGACTCTTTTGATTGATAATTAGCTCGTTGATATGCAACCTGTTAGCCTCTGTTATGAAGTACCACAGTATACCCAAGAGTTGTTTGTCTCTCAAAACCCCCAAGGCCTGAGCCTTGCCATGCGAAAGATAGTTTAACAAGGCCTCAAAACGTTGCTGCCCTAAAACAGGTGCTAGGTCTTGATGAGGAAAATTTTGCCTATAGGCTTCATAAAACCATTCCGATAGTTCTCCTTGATAGGGTCTTAGGTCCTTTTCAAATAAAGGTTTAATGACTATTTTGTCTTTCAACATCCAAATCCTTCATCATTAGTTCTGTCCCACTCGCAATATCCGATCGTTTAATCACCTTAACAAAAGTTTTGAATAAAATCTTAAAATCTAATAGAAACGAGCATTCTTTTACATAGGTAACATCCAGTCCGAGGCGTTGATCCCAATTCAAATGATTGCGCCCATTGACCTGAGCCAAACCTGTCAAGCCAGGTCTGACACTATGCCTCAATCTCTCCTCATCTCGATAGTAGAGTAAATATCGGACAAGCAAGGGCCTTGGCCCCACTAAGCTCAAGTCACCTTTTAATATATTGAGAAGACTGGGCAGTTCGTCTAGACTGGTTGAGCGTAACAATTTTCCAAACCTAGTCAACCTAACTTGATCAGGCAGCAGGTTACCTTCTTGGTCCTTTTGGTCTGTCATGGTACGAAACTTATACAGCTTAAAGATTTTCTCATCTTTACCCGGTCTCTCTTGGGTGAACAGAACTGGCGACCCTAGCTTGATCTTGACCAGCACAGCCACAATAGCCAATAACCAACCAAAAAGGATCAAGCCAATCAAAGCGGCTATAATATCCAAAGCTCTCTTGATATATTTTTCATACATGGGCTTCTTTCCTCCCATCCCTAATCAAAGCAAGAACGAATGACTTGGATAATCTTATCCTGTTCTTCTGGAGTCATCTTATTATCAGAAGGCAAACAAAGCCCACGTTCAAAAATATCTTCTGAAGCATTAGTGAAATCACTAGCAATATAAGCATTGCTATTTGCTCGACCACTCCCCTTAGCTGTAACAAATTCATGATTACGGAAAATAGGTTGCATATGCATTGGCTTCCAAATCGGACGCCCCTCTGCATTCAGCTTATCAAGAGCCTCCAAAATTTCAGTCGGTGTCGTTTTGCCCTCTTCCTGAATATAAAGGGCTTCTTGATCAGAACGTACTTGCTTAGCCATAGCCTCTTGATCAATTATCAGACAGCTAAGCCAATAGTTTGGAACACTATTCTCCACATCAAAAGGATTCATCCTGATTGGCAAACCTTTCAATCCTTCTCTGTAACGTTCATAAATCGCTTTTTTCTGCGCAATATGTTCTTCCAAATAAGGCAACTGCCCGCGTACAACGCCAGCAATGACATTACTCATACGATAGTTATAACCAATTTCTTCATGTTGGTACCAGCTAGCTGCTTCTCTTGCTTGAGTAGACCACTTCCGAACTTTGTCTGCTTCTTGCTTCGTCCCAGTAATTAAAGCACCTCCGCTTGAGCCAGTGATAATCTTATTGCCATTAAAGGAAATAATCGCATACTGCCCAAAGGAACCCGTCTGCTGTCCCTTATAAGTCGCACCAAGAGATTCAGCAGCATCCTCCACTAAGATAGCTCCATGCTTGTCACAAATCGCCTTGATTTCATCAAGCTTAGAAGGTACCCCATAGAGATGAACCAAAACGACTATTTTAACATGAGGATAAATTTCAAAAGCCTTTTCAAGTGCTGCTGGATCCATATTCCAAGTATCATATTCGGAATCAATAAAAACAGGCTCCGCCCCCTCATAAACTACAGGATTCACTGTTGCTGAGAAGGTCAAATCAGAACAAAAAACTTTGTCTCCCCTTTTCACACCGGCTAATTTCATGGCTAGATGAAGAGCGGAGGTGCCAGAAGAGAGAGCAACCACTTCTTTCCCCTCTAGGTAGCCTGACAATTGCTTTTCAATCTCAGTGATATTGCTACCTGCAGTTGTCATCCAGTTTGTATCATAAGCTTCTTGCATAAACTTCAACTCATCCCCATGCATCGTTGGAGATGACAACCACACTTTACATTCAAATGATTCCATTAAATTGTTATCCTTACCTTATTGCTATTCAATCCTAAAATACTCTAAATATGCCTCAAACCTGTCCTGAGCAGTGAGGCAGATGTCGATAAGATAGCCGTTGACTTCACCATATTCGTTTAAGACATGGTAATAGAAATATTTCAAAGCATCTATAATAATAAATGGGGTAACCCCGTACTTCAAGCATTCCTTTAACATGATAAGACGCCCGATATATCCCTTTCTATTTTGAAGGGAGTGGATACGCTCAAATCATAAAAACTCCCGATCCAATATGATACCCCTTGATGGCTCTGCTATGAAGGTGCCTAACCTTAAGGTATCTCTGTACTTCCGTCAAACGACACCTTCAGTAAGATTCGAGCTGTCAATAATCTTCATTTATAATTTTTGGTAGAGCCTCCCTTTGAGGTTAACGTTTCTTTCTTTTCTGAATCGTTCAAATATCATGTTTATTCCTGCCTTGCAAAATCAACGAGTTGTCTTTTCAATTCATCTTCAGGTAACGTCAGTAAACTATCCACAAATGTTTGAACAATTGCTGGCGATTGGTTTTGAACACGACCCACAAATATCTTATCATATACTTGCTGACTGATCCGTTCTTCGCTGGAAAGAAGTTCTTCATAAAGCTTTTCCCCTGGTCTAATCCCTGTCTCAACAATACCAATCTCTTCTACAGTATGACCACTGAGTTTTATGACCTTGGTAGCTAAGTCTTTAATCAAGACGGGGTCTCCCATGTCAAGTACAAAAATCTCTCCTCCCTTGGCCAAATGGCCAGCCTGTATCACCAGACGACTCGCTTCTGGAATTGTCATAAAATACCGTGTCATCCGAAAATCTGTTACAGTTACTGGTCCACCACTGGCAATCTGACGTTTAAAGAGAGGAACAACACTGCCTCTGCTTCCCAAAACATTACCAAACCTTACAGCAGAGAACTGTGTCTGACCAGCTTCGTTCAGATTGGTTACGATCATCTCTGCCACACGTTTAGTTGCACCCATCACATTCGGAGGATTAACCGCCTTATCTGTCGAGACCATGACAAACTTTTCAACTCGGGCTGCTTTGGCTGCTTCAGCAACATTTTTTGTCCCAAAGATGTTATTTTTAACGGCTTCTTTAGGATTGTATTCCATTAGAGGGACATGCTTATGTGCTGCAGCATGGTAAACCACCTGCGGACGATAGGCTGCTAACAACTCAGCAATCAGCTCCCGGTCCTGTATATCAGCAATTAAAGGCACAATATCAATCACCTGACCATACTTATTAACTAGTTCTTGATGAATCAGATAAATGGAATTTTCCCCATGTCCCAACAATAGGAGCTGTTTGGGTGAAAACTTGGCTATTTGACGACAAATTTCTGAACCAATGGAGCCACCCGCCCCTGTGACCAAAATTGTCTTGCCAGAGAAGTAAGCATTGAGGGATTCCTGTTCCAGCACCACTTCATCTCGCCCCAGTAAATCAGCAATATCTATCTCACGCAAGGATGAAGTAGAGACTTTTCCCAAAATAATATCTTCAACATTTGGCATGCTATTAACCGTTACTCCAGCCAAATGACAGATATCAACTAACTTCTGCCTTGCTTCTTTTGTTAAAGATGGAATTGCAATGGTAACCTGTTCTATGCTGTATTCTTGCACTAAATGCGGAATATCTTCCACATCTCCCAACACTTTCTTCCCTTGTATGTAGGTCCCTTTTTTATTTCGATCTTGATCAATAATGCCAATTATCTCAATGTCGCTATGGTTACCAGATAAGGTTGATAAGAATAAATGACCTCCAGCGCCTGCTCCAACTAGTAGGGTTCGCACTGTTCTTTGACTGGATTTCCCGTAGCGTTCACGTTCACTTAATGTTCGCCATAACATCCTGGGTGTTATGATATAAAGAAACGAGAATAAGAGAGATAATAGAATAAAACGGCAACTCAGTTGCCCTAATATAGAAAGCGAGTAGGCAACCAAAGCCAAATGAGCACCAGCAAGCGATAAACCAATCGTCAGCAAAGTGCTGGAACTTGTGTAACGTGTTAGTACAGAAAACACATGGAGATAACGAGCAAGTATTAAGTAAACCAAGCTAATGATTAACCAAGAAACCACAAAAAATCGACTTGTTATCACTGTAAATGCCTCAGAAAACATGCTACTAGTCAGTAAGGCTAAAAAAATCATTAGAAGATCAACGATTATCAATACCATTCGTTTTGTCGAACGTGACAAAGTCTCGCTATAGGTAATCAATCTAATTATTATCTCCTTTCAAACAAGTGCATTCAATTGAGAACAACATCTTCTCTCAGTCTTTTATCTAGCGTTTTTTGTAAAAACAACTTTATTTTCTGGCACGCTTCGTTACTTTGCTTTCCTGCTGTTTCCTATAATTCCCATAATCACCATAGTGCCCATAAGAGCCGTAATTATCAACAGTCTGCTTCACCTTATTCAAAATGACTCCTAGAAATTGAGCACCACTCTGTTTCATTTGGTCAACAGCCTTGGTGATAAATTTCCGTTTGATTTCGCCTGCTTCTATAACAACAATACTGGCATCACATTGCTGTGCAATAATAGCAGCATCAATCACCTTACCAATTGGTGGTGAGTCAATAATAACATAATCGTACCAACTTCTAGCATTGGTCAATAGCTCCTTGAAATTGTTGTTTTGCAACAACGCTGTTGGATTAGGTGGAAAAGGTCCTGTTGGAATGACAGATAGATTTTCCACATTGGTATCACAGATGACTTCCAGCAGTTCGCTATTGCCTGATAAATAGGAAGTTAGCCCTGCAATTTTACCATTAGCCCTAAACGTCCCTGACATGGTAGAGTTACGTGTGTCCGCATCAATCAGGAGCGTTTTGAAGCCAGAACGCGCAAAAGACACTGCTAAACTCGTCGCTGTAGTACTCTTGCCTTCGTTCGGTTGCACTGAAGTCAGCACAATGGTCTTAAAATGAGCACCACTAAAGCGAATGTTGGTGCAAATAGCATTGTAATATTCTTCTGTTTTTTTGATGTCTAAAGCCTTGTTTCTAGTCAGGTCTAATTGTGGCATGTTATAATCTCCTATTTGATTTGAGCGGTATCAGGAACCAAGCCTAGAAGGGTTAATCCCAGCACTTCTTCCACATCTTCAGGACGGCGGACGCGGTCGTTCAAAATCTCAGTCAACATCACGATGACAACAACTAAAAAACCACCTGTCAAGGCACCCAGAAGGGCATTTCTCTTGAGATTTGGAGACGATGGAGCAGAGGCATCCTCTGCTTCTTCCATTGTCTTGACTGTTTCAACCTGCGTGATGTCCATAATTTTCTCAGATGCGACCTCGCGCACAGCATTGGCTAGACGAGTCGCTTCGCTTGGGTTCTCATCCTCAATTGAGATTGAAATAATCCGCGTGTTGGTTGGGATAGAAACTGAAAGTTTGCCCAGTAGAGCTTCTTTGCTGAGGTTCAACCCTTCCTTTTCAATGACAGTCAACAGGACATCTTTAGAGGTGATAATCTCCTTATAGTCCTTGACTAGATAGTCACCGACCTGAAGGTCCTGTGTCGTGATTTTTCCTTCAGCTTGACCTCGCTGATTACCAACATAGATACGAGTAGTCGACGTATACTTTGGCGTTAGCACAAAACTACTAACCGCTAGAGCCGCCGTGGCAAATAGCAAGGACGTGAACAAAATCATAAATTTTTTCGCCCAAAGTTTTTTCAACAAGAATAGCACATCAATTTCAATGGTTGAGGAATTATTTTCCATGGTATCTCCTAAATGTATTGATTATCTAATAACGATTGCGGGTTGGTCATAAATAAATGTTCTGCCCGCTCAGCTCCATAGGCTTGCGCAACGATGTCATAAGCCTCTTTCATAAACGGTTTACGGCTATCTAGATTGTGCATATCGCTAGCCACGCAGTGAACCAGATTTTTATCCAGAAAGAAACGCGCACGTTTCTTGTACTCTTTCAGACCATCTCCAAATAATTTTGGTTTAGTGACATGTACACTGTTGATTTGCGTATAAGCTCCCATTTGAATCAGGTCTTTTACTTTTTTGTCATCAAAAGCTAGCGCATGATAGCGCTCGATATGGGCTAAAACTGGTGTGATGCCGATCAAAGAAACCTTGCTCACTGCTTGGTGAATATCCTTGTAAGGCGTATTAGAACTAAACTCAACAAGAGCAAATCTTGTTCCATTCAAGGTCGGAAAATAGCCTTTTTCTAATTGCTCCATCATCGGGGAACTATAATAAAGTTCCCCACCGTAAAACAGCTGCAAATCAGGTAACTGCTCTTTGACCTGAGCTTTAACCACTAAAAAATGACTCAATATGGTTTCTTCAGGTGTTTCAAACATGCCTTTTCGCCTGTGAGAGGTTGCAACAACTTGACGAACCCCTTGACGATAGGCTTCTTTTAAAAGGTTTAATGACCCATCAAGGGTTTTAGGACCATCATCAACGCCATAGATAATATGCGAATGAATGTCAATCATCCACGACCCTCCAACACATCCAACATTGCTTGTTTAGCTTGAGCAACACTAGATTCATCCAAACTCACCATATAAAGCGCGGCAGTTGGCATGGCATAAGATGATAGCTGACCCGTTGAACCATAACCTGTCACTGCCTGAGAAGTCACCTGATATTGACCACCGCTATCTAGCTGACCATTTGCCAAATCCATCATGGTTGACAGTGGCATATCTGTCTGAACAGAGCCACTCAAGCCGTCAATCAAACTCTGATATTTTCCGATAGATTCCAGCGAAGCCAACTTGTTGACCAAGGCTGAAACAATCTTCATCTGATTTTTCGCACGGTCGTTGTCGCCACCTTGTAAACTATAACGCTCACGAACAAAGGTTAAAGCTTGTTCTGCATTTAGCTGAATGCTGCCGACTGGAAAATGAGACCCTCCTGCCGTAAAAGCTTGATCATTGTCGACTTCAATCCCTCCAACTAAGTCAATCAGCTCAACAAAGGAGGTAAAATTAAGACGAACATAGTAATCAATCGGCAGACCATAGAGATTCTCAAGTGTTTGAACAGAGGAGCCAACACCATATATACCTGCGTGTGTCAGTTTATCAGACTGACCGTTTCCACCACCTGCGATTAGCACATAGGCATCGCGCGGCGTTGTTGTCAGAAGCACTTTTTTGGTTTGACGATTGACAGTCATGATGATGTTAACATCTGAACGTGAAACACCTGAAATAGGTCCATAAGAGTCGATGCCGCTGATATAGATGTTGAAGGCATCGCCATTTGTTGCTGTTTGTTTAGGTGGTGCAGGAGTTTCAATTTTTGTGCCGTAAAGGGTTCTAATCTTACTTGTAAACTCGGAATCAACTGCCTCCAAAAGCGGGATGTAGGCTTGATTGAGTGCCATCGCTTTTGAGTGGTCTGACATGATCTGGTTGTAAGCCGTTTGATAAGCATCAACCGTGTCAACATTTGGTGTCAGTGACTTCTCAGCTTTGAGATTGGCTAACAATTTATCAAGATTTGCCGCGTCATTAGCAGGTGCAAGAAGGCTTGTGACTTGGCTGATGTCCGTCAGCGGGCTATCGTTTGCTACGATAACGGTCATCTCAACCTGTGAGAAGCTCGCGGTTTGATTTAATTGTTTTGATAAGTCAATAGCTGAATGGGCAAAAAAAATCCCTGCACCAACTAGTAAGCTAGACAAAAGCAAGAGAACACTGTTAAATAGTTTAGCTTTTTTCGTTACAATAAGCAACAAGCCTAGGCAAAAAACAAGAAATAGAAGACCTATGGCTATCCAGTTGACCGACCGAAAGGCTAGAAAGTTATAGGTTACTATTAAAAAAGCAAGATAAACGCTCGCCAAAGTGTATAAAGCTAGTAAAAACAAATTAAACAGATTAGTTAGTCCATTTGCAGACTTTGCTTGGCGATGCCGTTGTGAACGCTTGTTCATCGGTTCTCCTATAATGATTATTATTTTACTCACTCAAATTATAGCACCTTATAACTTTTTTTACAAGTCATTTATCGTCTAAATCACGCTATGTCTCTTTTGTAAACGCATTACCGCCAACAAATGTTTTCCTTAGAAAGACACAAAGAACGCCACTGCTGATAAGGAAAGTAGCAACTCCTGACACCAGACAAAACTAGATAACTAAAAAAACAGATACAGCAATCAAATAATGTTCGTTTTTAGGTATCGCAACTAAAAACACAGAAACAATTGTTTATTGCTTCTGTGTTTGATGTGTTCATCAGAGAAATTCGTTAATCAAGCCACCGATACCTGATGAATTGTTGGATTCGGTCGTTCCGACAAAAGTACCTAGATGACTAGCAAAGGTACCTAAATTAAGACTTTGCACGTAGATGTCTCCTGTCCCACGGAAAGTGTTAACCACCCCTTCACCTGTTCCGACTGATTGCAGCCAGCCGTTTTCGAGGTGAATATGGTAATCAAGACTAGTGCTCCAAGCAACCACATGGGCGTTATCGATGGTCATTTCTTGATTGGTTAGGCTGATTTTTTTGATAGAACCGAACGCATTCGCTAGTAAAATCCCTTGCCCCTGTGTGGTCATGACAAAGAAACCACCTTGCCCACCAAAGAGGGCACGACCAACACTCTGGAGCTCAAGGGTATAGTGCGCTGAGCCATCCATGGCTAGAAAGGCACCGTCATTGAGACGGTACTGCTCTGCTCCCAATTCTAATGCAATCACTTGACCAGGCATCGACGGAGCAATAGCTAACTTGCCATCATCCGCCGACGAGATCGCCTGCGTGATAAAAGCGGACTCCCCTGACACCATAGAACGCCCCACTGCCTTAATCAACTTCCCAAGACCACTGCCTTGGGCATTGAGCTTGGTGTTGAGACTGATGCTGGGGGTGTGATAAACCATGCTGCCACGCTGAATATAGGCAGACTCACCGCGTTCGAGAGCGATTTCCACCAGCGGAAAATTTTCGTTGCTAGAAATGGTGTAATTCATACGATTGTCTGACATGATAAATCTCCTTTGTTTGATGTTGTTGATACAGAGATTGTACCGCTTTCTTTTTTTGTTGTCAAACAGTAATCACGACCCTTTTATTAACTTAGACTTTCCTCAATCGCTTCGTAAACAAACTGGGCAGTCCCTGCACCCGCTACTTGGTCAATGGTCTGGGTGAAGCGGTTGTCCTGGGCATACATCATGCCAAGTCCTCGTAAAATTTCTGATGTGCAAGGGTAATAATGTTCAGAAATCGTATCTTGCAGTCGTTTAACCTGCTCTTGCACCGCAGGGGCTGTAACAGTTAAATGTCTGAGTTTACCAAATTCCTCAAAAATCGTCATCAGCTCATGATGACTGGTCTGCCAATCGTCAGCGGCTGTTTTGGCAACAAAGTCTTGGTAGGCTTGAGTATTGCCCCAACGGTTTTGAGCTTCTTCTTGAAGCTGTTTGAGTTCTTCCTGGTTAAAAATGTCTAGTGTCATGGTACCTTCTCCTTTGATTAAGTCCTTGGTGAGCGATAGGAGCTTGTCCAAGCGCTCACGTTTGAGTTCCAATAGATGGACATACTCCCTTAGCACCGCCCGCTTCACCGCTGGTGGTCCATCTAGTAGCTCCGCTATGGTTTTCAGAGGAAGCTCTAACTCACGAAAGAGCAAGATGTCTTGCAAGCGCATCAAGGCCTTATCGTCATAAAGCCGATAAAGACTTGCAGTCACTTGACTTGGACGCAAAAGTCCAATCTCATCATAATAGTGCAGGGTGCGTACGCTCACCCCTGTCAGTTGACTGACCTCTTTGACTGTTTTCATGACAGATGTCCTCCTTGATACCCATTCTACACCCTGACGCGACGTGAGTGTCAAGCTTTTTTTTTTAAATAAATGAGCAAAGGCTAGTTTTTTCTTCCTAAATCTGCTATACTGGTCAAAACAAAAAGGAGGCTCTGCTATGTTCCCTAAAAAACCATTGACAAAAGGTTCCCACATCCGCGTGCTTAGCCCATCTAGCTCCATCCATCGTCTAGGCGGCTTTGAAGCGAACCTAGCTGCTAAAGAGCGCTTGGAAGCCTTGGGCTTTCATCTGTCCTTTTCGTCCCATTATCTGGTACCTGCTGATGCGCTGGACTCAGCCCCGATTGCCGATCGGGTGGCGGACTTACACGAGGCCTTTGCGGACGAGTCGGTGGATGCGATTTTGGCGACGATCGGCGGTAGCAATGCCAATGAGCTCTTGCCTTATCTGGACTACGCGTTGATTGCCCAAAACCCAAAAATCCTCTGTGGCTACTCGGACACAACAGCCCTCCTTAATGCCATCTATGCCAAGACAGGGGTTATGACCATCATGGGACCCAGCTACTCGAGTTTCAAGATGGTGGAGGGACAGCCCTACCAAACGGCGTCTTGGCTAGCAGCGACCAGCCTTGCCCCTTACGACCTAACGCCTAGTCCTGAGTGGTCCAGTGATGCCTGGTATGACCCTAGCCTACCACGCCAGTTTTTCCCAACAGCTTGGAAGGTTTATGCCCATGGCAGAGCTGCTGGCACAGCCATCGGTGGCAACCTGTCGACCTTCGGTCTCTTGCGTGGCACCCCTTATGCCCCACAGCCAGACCGCTATGTGCTGTTCTTAGAAGAGGCCGAAAGTGATGATTACATCGAATTTAATCGCCATTTGGCAGCCATTCTCCAAGCCTATCCTAACCCTCAAGCCGTCTTGATTGGACGCTTTCCCAAGGAATGTCAGATGACGGAAGAGACCCTTCTCTACATTCTGGACAAGCACCCTGTCCTCAAGACCATCCCAGTGCTTTATGACTTGGACTTTGCCCACACCCAACCGCTCTTTAGCCTGCGGATTGGTGGGCAGGTGACCGTGGACACGTCAAATCTGAGCATCCGATTTGATTAGATTGCAAAAAATCCGCCACAGAGCGGATTTTTAGTTTGTGTATACTCAAAGAAAATCAACATCAGACGAGGTCAAATTCTACAAGTTATCAACTACAGATTGCGCTAACTCAGTCGTTGAGGCAGTGTCATCTTCAACACTTATCCGTCACAGGGGAGTTGACGACGGCTGGCGAGAGAGAAAGAGCGTATCAATCTGGCTGCTGTCCATCGTGGGCTTGCCAGAGGCAGTCGGTCAGCTGGAAATTGCTAAAGCAGGCAGTAAAGCGAGAGTCTTCTGGGCTGCAAGCATAGACGCCGAAGGAGACCTGCTTGCTGGCAGCTGCCATGTGGCAAATCCGCATCTGGTGGAAGCGGATGCCGTCCAGAGAATACTCGATTTTGAAGTCGTCCTGTCGTCTGCTCAGGCGGTAGACGACCTGTTTGGTCGTGGTTGGAAACTCGGCGGTTGCCCAGTCGGAATAACCGCCGTTGGTCACGACACTGCCTAAGTGTTGAAAATCGTCGTTTTCATATTCTACAGACGCTTTTAACCAATTCTGCTCGCTTTTTCATTTCAAGGCTCGCACCTTCCACAGTCTTTCCCTAGACTGTGGAAGCTATCCTGATAGAGGACGATGCCTGCTTGGTCAAAGCGGTGATGGCTGTCCTTAAAGTCGACGGTGACGGTAAAGGAGAAAAAGGGGTCATCCGTTGTCATCTGAAAGAGTGGCGCGTTGTCGTTTTGGAAATGGTAGTAGGTCCGTTGCCAGAGATCGGTGTGGGGCTGGGTGGTCAGGGTCAAGCTGTCCTCCTTGACTGTCCAATTCTCAGGCTCTCGTGTCCATGAAAAAGCGGTTAGAGCCATTTTATTCTCCTGTTAAAATAGCTAGGGTTTGATAGGGTTGCAGGGTCAGGCGTGCACCGAGCTCGGTCGACCTATAGTTGCTGATGAGGACACGTCCTGCTTGATAAGTAGCAGCTAAGTCCAAGGTCACGTTTTCAGCAAAGAAGTTATTGATCACCAGCAAGCTCTGTCCATCCAGCTGTCGCTCGAAGGCATAGACCTTGTCGCTGTCGGTGTAGGCGGCTCGGTAATCCCCCTCTGATATGATAGGGTATGCTTTTCGGAGTTGAATGAGCTGTTGGTAGAAGGGGAAGATTTTACCATTTTTCTCGGTTTCAACATTGATGGTCTCATAGGACTTGCCGACTTTTAGCCACGGGGTAGCTGTTGAGAAGCCTGCATGTTCGCTACTATCCCACTGCATGGGTGTGCGTGAATTATCACGGGACTTGGCCTTGATAATAGCAAAAGCTTCTTGCGGAGCTTTGCCATTTTCCAAGAGCATGGCATAGGCGTTGAGGCTCTCCACATCCACGTAGTCGGACATGGCGTCATAATCAGGATCCAGCATGCCAATCTCCTCGCCCATGTAAATGTAGGGGGTGCCACGAGAGAGGTGAATAGACGCCGCCAGCATGGTCGCTCCCTCTTCACGGAAGTTGTCCACATCCACAAAGCGATTGAGGGCACGGGGCTGGTCGTGGTTGTTGTAGAAGAGGGCATTCCAGCCATTGCCTGCACTCATGCCTTCTCCCCAGTTGTGAAAGAGCTCTTGTAAGGCCTTGAAATCAAAGTCCATAATGGTCCATTTTTGCCCGTCCTTGTAGTCCACCTTAAGGTGGTGGAAGTTAAAGGCCATAGCCAGCTCCTCCCGCTCTGGGGCAGTGTAGAGGATGCAGTTGTCAATGGTGGTCGCAGACATCTCGCCCACCGTCATAAAGCTGGGGTCAGTGCCAAAGCTAGCTTGGTTGAGGGCGTGGAGGTAGTCGTGGGTGATGGGGCGATCGGTGTAAGCAGGTTTACCGTCGTTTATCGGGCAGTCCTCTAGCACCTCGTCCTTGCCGATGAGGTTGATGACATCAAAGCGGAAGCCTTTGACGCCCTTGTCCTTCCAGAAATTGACCACCTTGAACAGCTCCTTGCGGACATAGGGATTGCGCCAGTTGAGATCAGCCTGCGTCTCGTCAAAGAGGTGGAGGTAGTATTTTCCTGTATCGCCAAAAGGCGCCCAGGCAGAGCCACCAAACTTTGATACCCAGTCGGTCGGCTGGTCTCTCAAGATAAAGAAATCTTGGTAAAAAGCATCGCCAGCCAAGGCTTTCTGAAACCACTCGTGTTCGGTCGAGCAGTGATTGAGCACCATGTCCAGCATAAAGTCGATGCCCAGCTCTTTACCTCTAGCAACCATCTCCTCAAAATCGGCCATGGTTCCAAAAAGCGGATGAACTGCCGTGTAGTCAGCAACATCATAGCCGTTGTCCCGCTGAGGGCTAGGGTAAAAGGGATTGAGCCAGACCATATCAATGCCCAGCTCCGCCAAATAAGGGAGTTTGTCGATGATGCCACGCAGGTCGCCGATACCGTTACCAGTCGTATCTTTGTAGGATTTGGGGTAAATCTGGTAGACCACCTTTGTCTTGTCCAGTGTCATGAGGTGTCCTTTCTTTTTTGAAAAATAGCAGAGCAGGTAGTTGACCACATCATGGTCCAAACCACAAAAAACAAAATATTAAACGATAAAAATTGACAAATAAGAGAAAATTCTGTAAACTAGAAATGTAAGCGAATCTGAACTTGTTTTTCGTTAGAAAGGAGAACGATAAAATCGAAAAACAGCCCTATCTGACTAAATACAATCGGAGGAAAACAATGATACCATCAGCAAAAATAGGCAAACTTTTAGCCGCTTGCTTCATCACATCATTAGCTCTCGCACCCTCTATATCAGCAGATAGCATAACAGTGACCGACCGCTATCAACCACGTGCCATAGTTCTTGACGATCCAGGATACAGAAGTGGATGTTGGAAATATTTGTACACCATTGAATCTTATAGCTATTATCAACATACTGGAACAGGTAGACGAACTAGTCTACAGACGACATCGACAGTTAATTACACGGTCAATACCGTAATAAGTGGCTGGGCAACTCATTCAAGTTCTTGGCCTATTCCAACATACAATCCTGCTTTTGCTGGCTTAATGGGAGGGTGTCCATGATATCAACTAATAAACTAAAATCTCACAGCGATTGGCAGGATTGGCTCAACAACCAGCTAAACTTGCCCCTAAACCAAGCAGAGCAAATAGCCCTCACTAGATCCATAGACCAGCTCGAAACAGGAGACTACCTCCCCAAAGTCGTCCAGCAACTCAAAGACAAACTAGCCCCGCTGGCCTGGGACGGCAACCTGTCCCAGCATGGTCTAGCCCTCTACACAGAGGTCTGCCGGCGCATGCCGACAACAGGGGCTTCCAGTTGGTGGAATCGCTTCATCAGACCACGCCGATAAAATAACTTGAAACCTTATGACCTATGTATTCACATCTCAGCACGCCCCTGACTGGCTAATTCGTGTCCACTCTTTGTCATATGCCCTTGCAATACCAACCGTATTACTCTTTCTTGATTGAACTCAAGCTTGCCTAGTCAACCGAACACTTCGATTACGAATACAAGTTCTTAGTTTGAAATAAAGTAGCAGTTTTATCATTTGGCGAAACTGCTACTTTTTTATAATCATCTGATGATCCTTTAACAGTAACCAGCTGTCAGCAAGTGCTCACCATGAGCAATAGCACGCGGCAAATCACCGATAACAGTGATATTAAATTGCTCTGTATTGGTCACGATGATCGGCGTTTCTGTAATCAGACCAGCAGCTGAGATGACCTCTTGGTCAAAGCTGATGAGCTTATCTCCAGCTGCCACTCGGTCGCCTTGCTTGACGTGAGCCTCGAACCCTTTACCCTCTAGGCTAACCGTGTCCATACCGATGTGGATAAGCAACTCAATCCCATCATCGGTTGTTAACCCAATGGCATGTTTGGTCGGAAAGAGCACAGATACCGTACCAGCTACAGGCGCTGTCAACAGACCTTGACTCGGTTCAATCACCACACCTTGTCCCATTAGCCCTTGGGCAAAGACAGGATCAGTTGCCGTGTTAAGAGCCTTGACCTGACCTGCTAAGGGGCTTTGGACAAGGATGTCCTTACTTGCAACCTTAGCAGGACTGGGCTTTTTTACAGTCCCCTCACGGTCTGCCTTAGCCTCGTCTTCTGACTTGGTCAGGATACCAGCCTTACGGAAGAAGAAGGTCAACACAATTGGGACAGCGATGGCAACAGCCATTGCTACGAGGAAAGCTCCCCAGTATTGCGCTTTAATCGCTAAGATACCTGGCAAACCACCGACACCGATGGAATTAGACTGAATGCCTAGGGTTGTTGACAAGAGACCTGCAAAACCAGAACCTGCAAGACCTGCAACAAATGGGTAAACGTACTTGACGTTAACACCAAAGAGGGCTGGTTCAGTCACGCCAAGGTAGGCTGAGATAGCTGCTGGAAGCGAAATTTGAGCTTCTTTTTCATTGTTGCGGTTCATGAAGTAGTAACCAAGCACTGCTGAACCTTGCGCAATGTTTGACAAAGCAATCATCGGCCAGAGACCTGTACCACCAGCATCTGCAATCAACTGCGTGTCAATGGCATTGGTCATGTGGTGAAGACCAGTGATGACAAACGGTGCATAAAGCGAACCAAAGATAAGACCGAACAAGGCTTTCAAGGGACCAGTCAAACCAGCTAAAACAATGGTTGACAAGCCTTGACCTAACCACCAGCCAAATGGTCCCAATACGGTGTGTGCCAAGATAAGCGCTGGAAGCAAGGACAAGAATGGCACGAAAATCATAGAAATCACTTCTGGGATACGTTTACGCCAGAAAATTTCAAGGTAAGATAGGGACAAACCAGCCAAGAGAGCTGGGATAACCTGAGCTTGGTAACCAATACGGTTAATTGTAAAGCTACCAAAGTTCCATACCCACTCCTCAGCAATGACAGAAGCATCTGTGCCAGGCACTGCGTAGGCATTGAGCAATTGCGGTGACACCAAGCAGATACCAAGGACGATGCCAAGGATTTGAGAGGTTCCCATCTTACGCGTAACAGACCAAGTAATCCCTACAGGCAAGAAGTGGAAGATCGCTTCACCTGGTAACCAAAGGAAATGGTTAACCCCATTCCAGAATGGAGAAACTTGTGTGATGGTGTTCCAGACAGGATTACCATCTGCGTCAAATACAGGCTTGCCGTCTGCCATGGCTTGACCTAGCCATTCCATGCCGACACCTTCAAGCAGGTTACGGAAACCTAAAATCAAACCGCCGACGATGATGGCTGGTAAGATTGGGGTGAAAATCTCTGCCAACATGGTCATGACACGCTGGATAGCGTTTTGGTTGCTTTTAGCTGCTGATTTAGCAGCTTCTTTTGAAACGCCTTCGATACCAGATACGGCAGTGAAGTCGTTGTAGAAAATCGGCACATCATTACCGATAATCACTTGGAACTGACCAGCGTTGGTAAAGGTTCCTTTGACCGCTGGGATAGCTTCGATAGTCTTGATGTCTGCTGCTTTATCATCTTTTAAAACAAAGCGCATACGGGTGGCACAGTGGGTAACCGCTGTGATGTTCTCTTTACCGCCAACAGCTGCTAACAGCTGTTTCGCGTCTTCTTGGAATTTTCCCATTATCTTTGTGCGCTAGATAACTAGCTCCTCCTATTTTTTTGAAAAAGGTCGTACAACTTTTTACACCCTCATTGTAACCGACAACAAAATTGTCTGCAAGTTGTTTGGTGCTATTTTTTGACTTTTTTGTTAAAATAAGATAACTTGTCTGGAAAAACAACAACATTTGAAAGAGAATGCTACGTTTATGAAAAAATATGAGATTATTTTCAAAAAGTTGGAACAAGACATTCTAACAGGCCATCTAGCGCCAGGAGATTATCTACCAACAGAAATCGAACTCAGCCAGCACCATCAGGCCAGCCGAGACACTGTCCGGAAAGCTCTGCAATTGCTCACCGATACTGGTCTCATCCAAAAAATGCAGGGTCGCGGGACCCAAGTCAGCAAGCGAGAGCGGTTCAACTTTCCGGTATCTGATCTCATCAGTTACCAAGAATTGGTCACAAACTTTGGCATCAATTCAACGACACGGCTGGTTAGTATCGACAAGGTCATCATTGACGACAAACTCCACACACTGACAGGCTTTCCAAAACACACCATCATCTGGCGGGTCACTCGCCAGCGCATCGTTGATGGTGTTGCCGCAGTGGTCGACATCGATTACCTCCTCAAGCGTCTAGTCCCTGAGATGACACGAGAAATAGCCGAGCGGTCAATTTATGCCTATCTGGAAAATCAATTAAACCTTGACATTGCCTCTGCCCAAAAAGAGATTACCATCGACCATGTCACCGAAAGTGATAAACGGTTGCTTGACTTAGGCAAGGATGCCCACGTCGTTTCTGTCAAGTCACAGGTCTTTTTGGCAGATGGACAACAGTTCCAATTCACCGAGAGCCGCCATAAACTGGAAAAGTTCAGATTTGTTGATTTAGCCAAGCGAAAGCGATTATAGCTTAAGACGAAACAGGAGGCATTTCTGCCTCCTGTTTCGTCTTATTTTTCGGTCAATAGCTGCGCTTCTAACATGGCTTGGTGCCTAGGAGAGTATTTTTATTAATCTTTTTTAACTTACAATAGTGCTAACTATCAAGTATATTTCCCATATTGGCACGAAAGCTCTCCGTAACGGTATAACTACCATAAACTATATCTTGATGTTAGATGCTATTATACTATAAGAAAAAGTGGCGAATGCCACTTTTTATAAAACTAATATAGATTTTCCCATTGCGTAATAGAGTTCGGAAGAACAGTCTTATACTGTGTATAAAACTCCATTAATTCGTCACTAGAAATACAAATAATATTATTCAATTTTTCAGCATTTGAAATACTAGGAGCAAATAAGTAAACTACATATCCATTCTTGATATATTCTGCATAATCCATAGCATTTAATGTCGGAGCTTTTCTTCCCTTTACTTGTACAACTGCCTTTTCCTGTTTTTCAGGATTTCTAGACATCAATTCACACTCAATCTTAATGGTTGTTGATTTATTGGCTATAGAATTGGACAAGACGTAATAATCTTTAGTAATCTGTAAGTAGGAAATAACTAGCTCTTCCAAATCAAAATCTGGCAGATTATCTAAAATATTTCCTTTTAACTTATCAACTGTGTAATGTGTCCTACCCGAAGCAGTATTAAAAACGGATTTCGAGTACTCGATTATCAATTTATCCCAAATCCTTTGACTAGTACCTCCTCTAGCTCGGTTAAAAGCAGCTTTAATTTGCCCTGGAACTTGTGTCCCAACAAGATAAGCCTCAACCGGAACAACTGCTCCAATATCTAAATCAGTATCATGGTAAGCTTCTGCTACTCCTTTTGCTCGACAAATCCAATAAACACCATCCAAATCTCTCGTCCAAAATAAATCATTTTCTATTGTATCTCTAAAAATATTTAAGACACTTGGTGTCTTTTTCCTCTGTTTCTTTAACGTACTCTGAATGGCAATATAATACTCTTGGTAGCTATCATATGTATCATAGCTCCAACCAATAGCAACGTATTGATTAGAATTTCTCAGACAAAAATCAATCAATTCTTTTCGATTTTTCGTTGAACCCGTTTTCAAGTGAATCCGTGTAACATAGTCCATAACTTCTAAAACTCCTTTACATTTAGATACCTAAAATCCGATTGATGGTTTGAATAGCATCATCCAAGCTGTGACAATAGCTAACACTTTGCCTGATGTGATCAATCTGAAAATCAGATACAAACATCGAGGTTGTCAGAGTTTGCTTATCCCAATAATTAGAAACTGTAAAAGTATAATCACCATTCCATTCTTTTTTAACCACTAATGAAATCATTCCTCTTCTCCTTCTTAGATTATAGCAGTGATTGCTTGATAAAGCAATACTTTTTATGCTTAGTATAACAGCGATTTACGCTATTGCCGATCTGCTAAAAAATGCTTGAAGATCTTTTGCTGTTGAAATTTTTTGAGTGCTCTGTAATTCCTGACAGATAGCCTTAAAAATAACCTGAATACGGTACGGATAATCGAGGTGTTCTAGGTCTAGTTGATACTGTTTCGCAATACCTTTAGAACTTGTTTTTCTCTTCCATTCAGGATGTAGTTGTGTGACCATTTGCCCAGTGTCCAACCTTGGCACTTCCAGTTCTGGCAAGCTGCACTCTTGCATCTTTTCAGCCAACATCCCAAATACATAGACAGCATTATGACAAACGAGAACTGTATCTTGGCAAAAGTGTACTAGACCTTGTAGGGCTTCTGTCAAGCTAACTGCTTCCTTGAAATTCGCCTCTATTATCCCTGTAAGTTCCCGAGTGAAGTCGGATAGGGGCTGGCTGGGCTTGATAAAAACTTGATAATGTGCCAAGTTCTCAGACAAGGTAAAAGTCACAGCAGAAATTTTTATCAGGTCACGTTCACATGATAGGTTAGCAAACTGCTTACTATTTTCCCTGTTCTTCTCTAAGCATCCCACAGGACTAAGCCACTGATCTTCTATGGTTACAACTGTAAAGACAGTCTCTGACAACAGTGTTTTCGGCATAAGGTACCTCTTTTCTTCTTGATGATACTAGAATATCAAATTAGATGGACAAAAATCGTCCATCTATTTATTTTTATATAACTGCTGCATCTCATCAATCAATTGTCGCAGCTCATCTACCAAAGGTTGAGGGGACAAAACTTTGAGGGACGCTCCTTGGCTGAGCAACCAGCGTTTGAGACCTGGAGTATCCTGGGTATGTACTTCTAGCATTGCGCTGCCATTTCCCAAAGAAAGAAGCCTCGCATCAGGAAACTGATCAAGGACAATGGTAGGATCGGCACCAAATAGTAACTTGACCCTAATATCTTTTCCAAGAAAGGCGTCAACGTGGCGATTGCGGACGTCACCATCACGGAATTTCCGACCATAGGACAGGGAAGGTTTTCCCTCATCAGAAGGGAACCATGAGAGGATTCGATCTAGCTTAAAGGTCGTATAGGTCTGATGAAACAGATGATAAGCCACCAAATAAAAATAGTGGTTGTCATAGTAGAGCGAAACAGGAAAAATCGTGTGCGACTTGGCTTGATCGCGATAAGGCGACTTGTAGACAATCGTCATAACCTGTTCTTTGTAAATCGCTTGCGACCATTCCCAAATCTTCTCAATCCTATCCTGCTCGTCACTCAAGGGAGTGTAATTCAAAAGCTCACTAGCAATCGTATCCTGAATCTCTTGACGCTCTTCTTTGCTTACCAGACCAAGCAAGCTATCAAGCAAAGCTTTGTTTTCTGCCTTGTTCAGGGCTCGATTTTCCAGTAAAATCTTGGTAACGATTAGAATATCCTTCTTGTTAAACAGAGATTTTCCCTTGAGGTAGCGGGTGTGATGCTTGGCATCATAGACCAATTCTCCCGCTATCATGGGCTGGGTATCTATAAAGTCACTCAAACGAGAAAAGTCTCTCTGAATCGTTTTCGGATCCACTTCAAACTCATCCGCTAACTGAGCTTTCGTTAGGTGAGCTCCAGCCTGTAAACGGATAAAAATGCTCAATAGCCGCTCTTGGTCGTTCATAATCTGCTCCTCTTGAGGCTATTATATCATATTTCA
The DNA here is from genome assembly GCF_041807725.1 of Streptococcus sp. E17BB. Classification (NCBI taxonomy): domain Bacteria; kingdom Bacillati; phylum Bacillota; class Bacilli; order Lactobacillales; family Streptococcaceae; genus Streptococcus; species Streptococcus sp. E17BB. Next base: position 8,899 of record NZ_JBGTZC010000007.1, on the reverse strand, counting down.
TCGTTCTCAAAGACCTTCTAAATAAAGAATCTCAACAATAACATACAAACTTAGGTTGCAGAATTGAAAGATAAAAACAAATCATTCCTATACACATTCAAAAAACTTTAAGTAAACAACTCCTTAAAATATTATCCAACAAAAAAGTAGCTCTTCAAAGCTACTATTTTTGGTCTTCCACCTTTTCAATACACCACGCCACCAACTCCTCCAAGCGCTCGATTTGATCGGTCATGTGAAGGTAGCCGATCACCGCTTCAAAGCCCGTCGAGACCTTGTAGGTGACAATGTCTGTGTTCTTGGCCTTGGTTTGGCTGTTGGCGTTGCGCCCACGCTTATAAATCTCGATTTCTTTTTCGGTCAATAGCTGCGCTTCTAACATGGCTTGAACCAGCATGGCCTGTGCCTTGGCGGACACATAGTGGGTTGCTAGGCGGTGCAGCTGGTTAGGCTTGGTCTGCCCAGTCATGATGAGGTGGCGGCGAATGTACATGGCGTACACAGCATCTCCCTCAAAAGCCAAGGCAATCCCGTTGATCAGATTGACGTCTACTGGTCTAGTCACGCGTCCACCTCACCCCATCCTTGGTATCCAAAAGCTTAATGCCTCTGCGAGCCAATTCGTCCCGAATGCGGTCTGCGGTAGCAAAGTCACGGTTGGCACGTGCTTCCTGCCGCTCGGCAATTAGCGCTTCGATAGCACTGTCGAGGACTTCCTCTTCAAAGACGATGCCAAAGACCTCCAGCATGGCCGCAAAGGCTGTCTTGACAGCTGGTGTGTAGTTGCCTGAGTTGATCCACTTAGCCAGCTCGAAAACAACCGTAATGCCGTTGGCGGCATTGATGTCATCATCCATGCTGTCTGTGAAGCGAGCGACAAAGTCCGCCAACACTGCCTCGTCAGCTGTCGCTGTCAGAGGCTGGGTATAGGCATTTTTCAGGTACTTAAGGTTAACTTCAGCATCATAGATGGCTTTTTCCGAAAAGTTAATCGGCTTTCTATAATGCTGGGTCGCTAGGAAGAAGCGCAAGACCTGACCATCAATCTTATCCAACAAGTCACGGGCAAAGACAAAGTTACCTAGCGACTTGGACATCTTTTCATTGTCCACATTGACAAAGCCATTGTGGAGCCAGTAGTTGGCAAAGGTGTGTCCTGTCTTGCACTCACTTTGGGCGATTTCGTTGGTATGGTGCGGAAACTCAAGATCAGCTCCTCCACCGTGGATATCAATCGTATCCCCCAGTAGCTCTGTCGCCATGACCGAGCACTCGATGTGCCAGCCTGGTCGACCTGCTCCCCAAGGACTATCCCATGAAATCTCACCTGACTTGGCAGACTTCCAGAGGGCAAAATCCAGCGGATTTTCCTTGCGGGCTGTTTCCTCGTCAGTCCGACCACTAGCACCGATTTCGAGGTCAGCGAGGGTTTTATTGGCTAGTTTGGCGTAGTTAGTGGCCTTCTCGACACGGAAGTAAACATCCCCATCTGCCTCATAAGCGCAGCCATTTCCCAAAAGCACCTCGATAAAGGCAATAATCTCGGCCATATAGTCCATGACGCGAGGGTTCTTGGTCGCAGGCTTGACAAAGAGCTGGGCAGTATCTTCCTTAAAAGCGGCGATGAACTGGTCAGCCAACTCCTTTGGCGTCATTTGGCTTTCCGCAGCCGCCCTTATAATCTTGTCGTCCACGTCGGTGAAGTTGCTGATGTAGGTGACGTCGTAGCCACGGTACTCCAAATAGCGGCGAATGGTGTCAAAAGCGACCGTCGAGCGGGCGTTGCCGATGTGAATGTAGTTGTAAACCGTCGGTCCGCAAACATACATCTTGACCTTTCCCTCTTCCAAGGGCAAAAAGTCACGCAAGCTGCGGGTCATGGTGTCGTAGAGTTTAATCATATAGTCCTCATTCATTCTTTTGAAAAATAGCAGAGCAGGTTAGTTTTTAGAGTGCTGATAGATATAAGACAAATAATCATACACTGCTGAAGAGCTCTCAGCAGCAGAAAAGGGAATGTGAACAACATTTAGGTATCTTGCTTCTCTATAAATGCTTTCTTTTCCCATTATAACACAAAACCCTGCACCATGACAGGTGCAGAGAGTTCTTTACATCGCTAAATATCTCACTATCACCAACGCCACGTCAAAAAAGGTCATGACATCTGCGGTGCGCTCGTCTGCCCGCTTGTCCCACTGGTTGCTGGTATGATCAACATAGTCCGCTGAGTAGAAAAACTGGTAGACCTTGGCTTGTCGATACTGCGCCCACGCCATGATAGCTGAGGCCTCCATGTCCACCACCGTCGCTCCAGCCGCCAAGCGCCTCGCCACCTTGTCCGCCGTCTCGCGGTAAAAAGCGTCCGTCGTCCAGCTCTTTGCCCGCACATGTGGGATCCCTGCGGCATCTAAGGCCTTTTCCATGGTCAATAGCAAAGCTGGATCATAGGCAATCTCATCGCTAGCAGGAGCGTAGTGGTAGCTTGTCCCCTCATCCCGTAGGGCAGAGGCTGGCAAGATAATACGGTCAGCCTTGAGCGACTTGTCCAAGACCCCACACGAGCCCAGAACGATAAAGTGTTCAAATCCAAATGCCTTTAACTCCTCCAACTGACCAACTGCCATCGGAGCTCCAACTACCGCCAGCATGACAGCAACCTGGACCCCATCGTGTTCGTAAAGGTAGATGGGATTGTGCCCGTTGATGCTGTTCATATAGCCAATCTGCCTGACACCTGCCATCTGACGCACCCGCTCTACGATTTCCCCATTAAACGAGTAAATCAAGGTCGAACAGGCCTCATCCACACGATGGCTGAGCCCTAGATTATCTGGTTCGATAACCGCAGGAATCGGATTAAATTCCGTTAATAACATACTTCTCACCCCCTCCACATTTACTCTATCTTACAACTCCGATGACTGGTGACTGCTTTCTTTCAGCTGTTCCAGTTTAGACGTGTAATAGAGCGACTCACGTTCCTCCTCAATTTGATGAATGACCAGATCATCTTTTTTACCGTGCACCCGAACGACACGTGCTGGAACACCGACAACCGTCACATCAGCAGGAACATCGGCAAGCACCACAGAAGCCGCTCCCACTTTAGCATTTTCCCCAATCTCTATCGGACCAATCAGTTGCGAATGAGCCGAAATCAAGGCCCCTCGCCGTATGGTCGGGTGACGCTTACCCGTGTCTTTCCCCGTGCCACCAAGTGTCACCCCGTGGTAGAGCATGACACCTTCCTCGATGACAGCAGTCTCACCGATTACCAGACCAGACCCATGGTCAATGAAGACCCCAGCCGCAATCTCAGCTCCTGGGTGAATCTCTATCTGGGTCCAAAACCGCCAGAACTGACTGTGCATACGTGCTAAGAGCTTGAAGTCACGTTGCCAAAGCCAGTGGGACAGGCGATGGGCAGCTAAAGCTTTGACGCCAGGATAGGTCAAAAGAACCTCCGCCGTTGTCCGCGCCGCAGGATCTAGCTGTTTGATGATCGCAATCGTTTTTGCCCACCAGCCCATATCTTCCTCTCCTTTATATCATATCAGTAATCAGTTTAAATCGTGTATCAAAAATGAACAACGTCCACCAGAGAGCTTCAGGATGTTGGCTATTCACTCTGACATCGAGCTAGCCGAACTTACATCCAGACTAAGCTTTCGGCTCTAGCTGTTCCCATAGCAAAAGTTCCATCCCCTCGTCGAAAGGGTTAATGGCAATCCCTGTCGTCTCATCTAGGATATTTTTCCCGGCTGGCGGGGTCTTAAACCGACTCAATTCCCAGACCATAATGACACCTTCTTGTTGACGGAAAAAGCCACCAAAATTCTCATCGTTGTACCATCTCGCAAAGCTGACGAGGTTAGAAAAGACAGGGACGTAGTGCTGCCCTTCTGGATTGGTCATCATGGCAAAAATCCGCACCAGATTACCATCCTCGTCCTTGCGATGATAGGCAGGGATCAGGTAGGTCTTATCCAGTTTATCAGCAGCCTGATTGTCCTCTCCTAACACCCGATTCAGAACCTGCGTGTGGTGATTGACAAAAGTGATCATATCACTGGTCTTAATCAATGTGGAGTTGCCTCCGTCGCCTGACTTCTTCAAGTTGAAGACCAGTCCTGCCAGCTGTTTTTCAATCGCTTCACGCAAGACATCCAGCGCCGAACGATCGACCCAGTTCTGTTGGTTCGCACTGGCTTGCAGTGCTTTAAATTGATTCAAGTCAGCGACATCTGTAAAAACCGGAACAACCTTTTGACCTTCAACCTCGATAGCATAGGGTTTATCACTGGCAAGTACAGTTTCACCATGAAAAGCATTGACCAAACCCAAGGCATCCAAAAAATTAGTCGGGTCAGCGATAAAGGCACGCAGGCGCTTATCTAGTTCCTTGGTTAGTTTTATTTTCATCATATTCTCCTTAAAAAGCGGGAAATGGGCAGAGTTCAGTCATCAGAAACTGGCTCAACACGATTAAGCCTATCTGTTCACTGATGATGACGCTAGAGCTAGCTAAACAGAAACAATGAACAGAACAATCACGCCCAACTTCCCTTATCTCGGTAATGAGTTTAGTTTTCAGCAGATCCAGTTGCAGGACGGTCAGCTTTTTCACGGCGTGGTTTACGTTCGCCATCCTTGCCTTCTGGTTTTGGCGGACGTGGCAATAAGGCTTTCATAGAGGCATCCACACGACCACGGTCGTCAATCTTGATAATCATGACATCCACTTCGTCACCGATTTCCACCAAGTCCTCAACACGGTTCACTCGGTTCCATGCCATCTCAGAGATATGCACCATAGCATCTGTTTTATCAAAGAGGTTGACAAAAGCACCAAATTTTTCAATGCGGACAACCTTGGCCTTGTAGACCTCACCGACCTTGGCTTCACGCACCAGACTTGCAATAATCTCCTTGGCACGGTTCATGGCAGCTTGGTCGCTAGAGAAGATGGACACCAAACCGTCTTCTTCGATGTCAATTTTGACACCTGTCTCAGCGATAATCTTGTCGATGGTCTCACCACCCTTACCGATGACCACTTTAATCTTGTCTACATCAATCATGATGGTGTCAATCTTCGGTGCAGTCGGTGCCAATTCTGGACGAACAGCTGGGATAGCCTCGTGCAGCACATCCAGGATTTCAAAGCGAGCTTTCTTGGCTTGTGCCAGAGCTTCTTCCAAAATTTGCGGCGTAATACCCTCAATCTTGATGTCCATTTGCAGGGCTGTAATCCCTTCACGCGTCCCCGCTACCTTGAAGTCCATATCACCAAAGTGGTCTTCCAGACCTTGAATGTCGGTCAAGATGGTGTAGTTGTTCCCATCTGAAATCAGCCCCATGGCAATCCCTGCGACAGGTGCCTTAATCGGCACCCCACCAGCCATGAGCGCCAGCGTGCCTGCACAGATAGAGGCCTGTGAGGAGGAACCGTTGGATTCCAAGACCTCTGCGACCAAACGAATGGCATAAGGGAACTCCTCAAGGCTCGGCAAGACTTGCTCCAGAGCCCGTTCACCAAGTGCCCCGTGACCAATCTCACGGCGACCAGGTGCACCGTAACGTCCAGTTGAACCGACAGAGTACTGCGGGAAATTGTAATGATGCAAGAATCGTTTCTTGTATTCCGGATCTAAACCGTCAACGATTTGGGTATCTCCCATCGGAGCAAGGGTCAAGACGGACAGGGCTTGGGTCTGCCCACGCGTAAAGAGACCAGAACCGTGTACCTGTGGTAAAAAGTCCACTTCCGCATCCAGCGGACGGATTTCATCGACACGACGACCATCTGGACGAATTTTGTCCTCGGTGATGAGACGACGCACTTCGGCATGCTCCATGAGCTCCAAGATTTCCGCCACGTCACGCATGATGCGGTCGTAGTCCTCATGGTCAGCGTAACGCTCTGCATAGACAGCTGTCACACGCTCACGGACGGCGTTGGTCGCATCTTCACGCGCCAGCTTTTCCTCAACTTGAACAGCAGCTTGGAGGTCGGCGTTGTAGGCAGCGATAATCTCCGCCTGAAGTTCAGGATCGACCTGCAAGAGCTCCACATCTGCCTTTTCCTTGCCGACAGCGGCCACAATGTGCTCTTGGAAAGCAATTAGTTCTTGGATGGCTTGGTGGCCCAATAGCAGAGCTTCCAGCATGATGTCTTCTGACAATTCCTTAGCACCAGACTCCACCATGTTGATGGCTTCTTTGGTACCAGCAACGGTCAATTCCAGCAAGGATTTTTCCTGTTCTTTCTTGGTTGGATTGATGATAAAGCGACCATCGACATAGCCCACCTGTACCCCAGCAATCGGCCCATTGAAAGGAATATCTGAAATAGACAGAGCCAGCGAGCTACCAAACATGGCTGCCATTGGAGCGCTAGCATTTTCATCATAGGAAAGAACCGTGTTGATGACCTGCACCTCGTTGCGGAACCCTTCGGCAAACATTGGGCGAATCGGACGGTCAATCAAGCGAGCAGTCAGGGTTGCATCCGTTGACGGACGACCTTCCCGCTTGTGGAAGCCACCAGGGAACTTGCCAGCTGCATACATTTTTTCCTCGTAGTTGACTTGGAGAGGGAAAAAGTCGCCTGTGGACATTTTCTTAGACATGACCGCAGCGGTCAGGACAGTTGAGTTACCGTAGCGGGTCACCACGCTACCATTGGCTTGCTTGGCCAGCTGACCAACCTCAACCACGAGTGGCTGACCAGCAAAGATTGTTTCAAAAACTTGTTTGGACATGAGTGTCTCCTTATAAATGTAGTATTAAGACACGTCCTTCAATAGACCGGTTCCAATACAACGGCTAGCTATAACGTAGCCGCTTAAGAAGTCAATTCCATTGAGGACAAGGTCTGATACTAGGTTTGCTACAAAGGTCAAGGCAGTTGCTCTGCTATTGCCCCAAAACCACCCTCAACTTTGTATCAAGCCACTAGTATCCCTTTTATTTTACCACAAATTCAACCTTATGAGGCAAAAATAAAAAAGCCCTAACGGACTTTTTTATTAAACGCGTTCAACTTTACCAGATTTAAGCGCACGAGCTGAAACCCAAACTTTTTTCTTTTTACCGTCAATCAAGACAGTTACTTTTTGAAGGTTTGGTTTTACAGTGCGTTTGGTTTGGTTCATCGCGTGTGAACGGTTGTTGCCTGATACAGTCTTACGACCTGTAAAGTAACATACTTTAGCCATTTGTGTTTCCTCCTACGTAGAATATATAAGGATGTGCTAGCACCACATACCCAACCATTCTACCAAAAAAGAAGAAACTTGGCAAGGGGTTAAACTGATTTTTTTATGGCTTAACTGTTCCACCAAAACAATCAGTTTTCTTCTTTTACTCTAGCTTAGACGAGAATGTTGGTCAAGCCTAACATAATCCCCCTGAGAAGCATAGCGCAATCGTTCCCAAAAACTAAAAGAACGAGATTAACTCACTTAGCAAAAACAGTGACAACAGCATGCTTGTGCGGATTTTCAATGTGTCATCACGACTATTCAGCCCGGTTTAATTCACACTTTTCAAAAATGCTTCAATCCTCGCCTCATAAGCTGCGACATCTGTTTGGAAGGTCTCCGAGTGATCTGCCCCCTTCACGATATAGAGTTCTTTATCGCCCGCTGTCGCCTCATAGTTGTCATAAACCATGTGAGTTGGGACAAAGTTATCATTATCACCGTGGATAAAGAGGATTGGTAAGGTATTTTTCTGAAGTTGCTTGACTGCGCTAGCTTCGCCATAAGTAAAACCTGCCCGTAACTTAGACAAGGCTGAAACTTGGTACAGGAGCGGAAAAGCTGGTAAGTTATACATGTCTTTGGCTTGAAAAACAAGTTCATCCCAAACACTGGTGTAACCCGCATCTTCGATAATTGCTGTCACCTGCTCAGGCAAGTTGCTCTCACCACTTGCCATCATAACAGTTGCACCCCCCATAGACAAACCGTACAGCACCAGTTCACTCGTCGGATTTTCTTCAACCAGAAGCTCTGCCCATCGAATCACATTCAACCGATCATTCCAACCATAGCCGATAAGCTGCCCGTCACTCTCACCGTGAGCGATATTATCCGGCATCAGGACATTGTAGCCTAACTTATGAAAAAGGTAGGCATAAGGCCTCATCCGCGCCTTTGTCTGACCAAATCCATGAACAACGATAACGGTCTTATCTGTTTTCTGCGCTGCTGGAACATACCAGGCCACCTGCTTCAAATTTTGATGGGTCATCTGGCGTTCTTCTTTAGGCAGTTTATCAAAAGCCTCTTGGTAGGCATAAAGGGGGCTATCCGCAGGGGTCTCATCACTAGACACAAACGATTTTTCGCCCCTCACCTGTGCGACATCAAAAAAGTAAAAGCTAGCAGCGACTGAGCCCAAAACTGCTACGACACAGAGAGCTTCTAAAATCTTCAAAAATATGCGTTTTTTCATAAGTTTCATTATAACGGATAATACCATTTTTGAAAAGTGTTATCACTTTTTGCTTTGATAGAACAAATAAAATTCAGTGTCAATGCTAATGAGGAATAGCCCTTATTTTTTGGGAGCATGTGGAAACCACGGACATGTTTCTATTCATACAGAAGTCTTTAAGGATTGGTTTAACTATAAGTTCTATCGTTGCCACCATAGTCTCAATCATTGCTACTATTATGTCTGTCATTGCACTCTTAGGGTGATATAATCAGTTAAAATTCAGTTATTTTGATAAAATCAAAAGAAAAAAGCCTAGAAACGTTGATGTACTGACCCCCAAAAGTTGGACAAGAAATATTATTGAAAGGATTTAATTCTGTATTGCACAGGACTAAGTCCTTTTAATTTTGTTTTGATTCGTTTGTTATTGTAGTAAAAAATATAATCG
>NZ_JBGTZC010000006.1:0-63096 GCF_041807725.1 Streptococcus sp. E17BB | reverse complement strand
TATTTTAGAGCTCGGGAAGAACTAGTCACTCCCCTGACTAGTTCTTTATTCCATATGAGTCTTTCTAATGTGAATTTAGTCGCTTTTCATTATAGGTCATATGGGCTTTTTTCATACTCAAAAAGACTCCATAATCTCCGAGGTGGATTTAACCACTACAAAAATTATAGAGCCTCCTTTTTAAGTTATTATTCAATGTCAAACACAACTGATTTGAGAGTTGTCATGGCTTCGATAGAGTATTTCACCCCTTGAACACCAGCACCTGATTTTTTAGCACCCAAGAATGGGAAGTTGTCTGTTCCACGTTGCGTTTTGTTGTTGATATGAACGGTTCCGACTTCTAATTTCTCAGCGATATAGAAGGCACGTGGGTAGTTACGTGTGAAGATAGACGCCTGCAAACCATACTCAGACTGGTTGGAAATCTCGATTGCTTCTTCGATAGATTTGACACGCAAGAATGGCAGAACTGGCCCAAACGGCTCTTCCCAAGCCAAGCGCATATCAGTTGTCACCTTATCAAAGAGGATTGGGCAGATGAGGTTGCCATCGCGCTTGATGTCTGTCAAGGCTGTTGCTCCTTTGTCCGCAGCATCCTTAACCAAACCTTCAACAAAATCAGCAGCAGCGGTGTCAATCAATGGCGTGATATCCGCATCTTCTAACGGATCACCTATAGTCAATTTAAGCACTTGTTCACGCACCAATTCAGCCAACTCATCTGCAACGCTTTCCATAACAAGGACACGTTTCACCGCTGTACAACGTTGCCCTGAGTAACCAAAGGCACCAGCCACGATATTCTTAGCTGCCACGGCAAGATCCGCATCTTCCAAGACGATAGCAGAGTCTTTACCGCCAAGTTCTAGCATGATTGGGCGCATACCCGCCAAGCGACCGATACGCTCACCGACTGGTGTTGAGCCTGTGAAGTTGATAAAGTTAACCGCTGGATGTTCAACGATGTAGTCACCGATGACAGAACCTTTACCAGTGATGGTATTGAAGACACCAGCTGGGATACCAGCTTCTACAAAAGCTTCAGCCAAAACAAGACCTGAAATAGACCCTTGGGTTGGTGGTTTGAAGGCAACCACGTTCCCTCCGATAAGGGCAGGGGCAATCTTAGAACCTGCTAAGTTGATAGGGTAGTTAAATGGCGAAATCGCTAAAACTAAACCAACAGGTTCGCGACGAACGACCGCAATTTTTTTCTTGCTGGCTGCTTCAAAGCTACCGCCTTCAAGTACTTCACCTGATAGGCGAACACCCTCTTCTGCGGCATAGCGAATAATATCTGCTGTACGAACAACTTCAGATACTGCTGATTTATAGCCTTTTGCTACTTCTTTAGCGAGGACCAGACCGATTTTTTCAGCATCACGCACCAAAATATCAGCGACTTTGTGTAGGTAAGCAGCACGTTCAACGTAAGATAGGGCACGCCATGCTGGCAAGGCAGCACGGGCAGAGGCGTAAACATAATCAACCTCTTCAGGGGTCATGGCTGGCACTGAACCAAGTTCTTCACCAGAAGCTGGGGCATAGATTTTAATCTCGTTAGCGGATGTTTTCCATTCGCCATTGACGTAGTTTTTATACTGTGTCATAACAGTCTCCTTCCTTTTTATATACCCATTTTATCACTAGGAAAATTTTCCTGCAAGTTTCTGCTACGGTTTCCAAGTTTGCTCTTGATGAGCTAAGTATTCTAGCTTGGCTTGCCGTGTTTTGCGCTTAAAGAGTGCTTCAGCGGACTGGGCTTTTGACTTGCTGTCAAAGCTTTCGTGATAGACGAGCTTGACGGGCAGGCGTGCTTTAGTGTATTTGGCGCCTTTGCCTGCGTTGTGGGTTTTGAGGCGACGGTCAAGATCGGTCGTGTAGCCTGTGTAGAGGCTACCGTCAGCACATTCTAACACATACATGTAGGCTTTAGTGTCCATAGTAAATTGCTCGAATCTCATCAGTATAGTCACCATTGTCTTGATGAACAATCAGTGGTGGCAAAATCCGCATGCCCTCCAGCGAACCGTCTTTGATGGCCTCAATCAAGAGCATATTGGCTTCCTTGCCTGCTTTGGGGTAGATGAATTGGATGCGCTTGGGAGCTAGTTTATACTGCTTGAGGGTATCAATAATCTCCAGAAGACGGTCTGGTCGATGGACTAGAGCCAGTCTGCCGTTGGATTTGAGAGCTTGTTGGCAGACCTTGCAAATTTCATCGAGGTTGGTGGTGATTTCATGACGGGCCAGCAGGTAGTGTTCGCTGAGGTTTTTTTTGGAGGTCTCTGTAGCTTTGAAATAGGGTGGATTGCAGACAATCAAATCAACCTGCGATGGTTTGATGTGTTGCGTCAGGTTTTTCAGGTCATCGTTAATCACACTTACTTGGTCGGTCAAGTTGTTGAGCCGAATGGAGCGCTCAGCCATTTCCGCTAACCGCTCCTGCAACTCGACGAGGATAATCTGTGCCTGAGTTTGGGAGCTAGCAAAGAGACCAACTGCTCCATTACCAGAGCAGAGGTCAACGATGAGGCCACGGCTGGGGAGTTTTGGGAAGCGTGAGAGGAGGACACTGTCCACCGAGTAGCTGAAGACGTCGCGGTTTTGGATGATTTTGACATCAGTAGAGAACAGCTGGTCGATACGTTCGCCAGGCTGGATGGGGATAGTAGTCATTAGTGCAATACTCCAAACGTATAGCCATTATCCTTGTAATATTGGATAATGTGTGGCAGTGTTTCTAGGGTGAGGGTTTTATCTGGGGCATCGTGGAGAAGAACCACTTTTAACTGCTGGGGGGACTGTGGGTACTTTTCCAGTGACTTAGCGTGAAAGGCAATCATCTCATCAACAGTTTGAGGTCGACGATAAGTTGGTTCGGCATCCCCTAAACTGGCGTTCCAATCTAGCCAAATCAGACCTAAATCTGCGAGGCGACTGTGAGCAGCATCAAGCCCTTGCCAAGACAAGGCTCCACCTGGGTAGCGCCAGACGTGCGTTTGGAATTTCATCCCCAGGACACGCTTAAATGCCTTATCTGCTTGCTTGGCTTCAAAGGCGATTTGATCAACATTTGGGACACGACCAGGGTAGAGTAAGTCTAAATCGTGACTATAACTATGGAGTCCAATCGCGTGTCCTTCATTGATTTGTCTGTGATAGAGTTTTGCCTTGTCTGGAGTGACCTCAGAACCAATTGGGAAAAAGGTCGCATGTACCTGATGCTCTTTAAGAAGATCTAAGACTCGTGGTGTTATGTCATGGTTTGCACCGTCATCAATCGTGATAAAAACAAGCGGTTGACCATCATAAGGCTTATCTCCCTTGAGATAGGCCTGAATATCTTTGATATCATAAGCATAGTCGTTGGCAGCGTAATTATGGTTATGTTGTGGCATGAGTTGAGTGGGGTCAGAGACGGTTGGTGCTTCTGAACTGGAAGCAGATGTTTCTGTTCCTTCTGAACTGGGAATAGGTTCAGTTGATATTTCTGAGCTGGAAGAAGGTAAGTCTGCAGAGGTACGGGAATTGACAACTACTTGTTTGAAGAGTGCTGGTAGACTTTGCTGACGGGTGACAAGGAGATAGCTGATGGCAATAACACCAATAAGATTAAGGGTAATTAAGCTGAGTTGTAAACGAGAGAACTTCACAAGATATCGACCTTTCTAAAAATCTCTATTTTTCATTATACTCTATTCTGCTGGAAAAATCCAAGATTATTCTGGTCAAGTAAATGCTGCTGGCATGTTGAACGACGACCCGGACGAGGGATGATATCATCAAATCATTCACGAAAAAGCTGGCAATAAGAAATCGCCTCGTCTCAGACGCGAGGTGATATTGTTGTTTTATCTATTTTCTTAGCTCCCCAAGAAGCGTTGTAAGAACTCTTTTGTGCGTTCTTCCTGAGGGTTCTCAAAAATCTGCTGAGGTGTGCCTTCTTCCGCAATCACACCTTTATCCATGAAGATGACACGGTCAGAGACTTCTTTGGCAAAGGCCATCTCGTGGGTTACGATGATCATGGTCAAGCCAGAATGTGCCAAGTCTTTCATGGTTTTGAGTACTTCGCCGACCATTTCAGGATCAAGGGCTGAGGTTGGCTCATCAAAGAGGATGGCTTCGGGGTCAACAGAGAGGGCACGGGCGATAGCGACCCGTTGTTTTTGTCCACCTGAGAGCTGTTTGGGCTTAGCTAGCCAGTAATGCTCGCCCATGCCGACTTTTTCAAGATTGGCTTTGGCGATGGCCTCGGCTTCTAATCGGTCACGTTTGAGGACGGTGGTCTGGGCGACGATGGCATTCTCTAAGACATTGAGGTTGTCAAAGAGATTGAAGGACTGAAAGACCATGCCGACTTTTTCTCGATAGGTGTGAAGGTCAAAGTCAGTGTCTGCAATATTTTTGCCATGGAATAAAATATCCCCAGCTGTCGGTTCTTCCAAAAGGTTGATGGAACGCAAGAAGGTGGATTTTCCAGAACCTGACGAGCCGATGATGGAGATGACCTCCCCAGCTTGTACCGTCAGTGAAATGCCTTTGAGCACCTGGTTCTGTCCATAGAATTTTTCAAGTTGTTTGATGTCTAAAATTGGCTTAGTCATGTGTCCCTCCGATTGATACGGTCATACCTCCTGTGTAGTCATCAGCATCCAAGCGCTGCTCAAGGTGGCGCAAGAGACGAGTCACAGTGTAGGTTAAGATAAAGTAAATGATAGCGATTAGGGTAAAAGTCTGGAAGTATTGATAGGTCTGTGTGGCGACCGTATTTCCAGAGAAGTAGAGCTCCACCACTGAAATCACATTGAGTACAGAGGTGTCCTTAATATTGAGAACGAATTCATTACCGATAGCAGGTAAGGTATAGCGAAAAACCTGTGGTAACACAATTTTTGTCATGGTTTGGCCATGAGTAAAGCCAAGCGCAGTTGCTGCCTCGAATTGTCCCTTGTCAATAGCTAGAATGGCTCCTCTGATGGTCTCACTCATGTAGGCCCCTGTATTGACAGCTACGATAAAAATTGCTACCCATGTCCGGTTTAAGTCTACCCCAAAAGCTTGGGCAGTGCCGTAGTAGATGACCATAGATTGAACAATCATCGGGGTCCCTCGAAAGACCTCAACATAAATGGTAATCAATCGTCCCAGTAGCCCTTGCAAGATAGCTAGTAGGGGGTGATTGGCTTTAGGAGCTGTACGGAAAGCACCGATACCGTAGCCAATGCTAGTACCGATAACGGTGCTTGTAATGGCGATGAGCAAGGTCATGGCTGTACCACTAAGAAAGGTTTGCCAATTGTCCTTTAAAATCTGTCCCATCTGCTGGATAAAATTTGGTTGGCTATCGGCGTCGGTCTCAACCAATGGTTGCTAAGGGACAACTTGATCCATCAGTGCTTGTTGGTCTTTAAGGGTATTGGCCAAGACCTGATTGACGGTTGCTTTGAGTGTATCATTGCCTTTTTGGATTCCAATTGCTAGGTCGACATCAGAGGCGCTCACCTCAAAACCATCTTCGGGAACAATCATTTTGAATTCGGGTGAGGCAACTTCGGCGGCGATACCATCAGGGCGGTCAGTCACATAAGCATCGATAACACCAGAAAGGAGAGCTTGCCGAATCTGGGTAAAATCCCCCATGGCTGTTTCTTGGTGGGCACCCTTAATTTGTGAGATAAGGTCATAAAGGTAGGTCCCTTGTTGGGAGGTGATAGCTGCTCCTGCAAAATGGCTGAGCTGCTTAGCTTGAGCGTAAGGGCTATCTGATCGAACAACTAAGACAGGTGCTGAGCGGTAGTAGGTCTCTGAAAAATCAATTTGTAAGCGACGTTCGTCAGTCGGGCTCATACCGGCGATAATCAGGTCAACCTTGCCAGAAGTAAGAGCAGGAATCAGACCTGTAAAGCTGGTTTTAACCACAAGGGGTTTCTTACCTAACTGCTCTGCTATGGCTTTAGCGACCTGAATGTCGTAACCGTTAGCGTATTGATTGGTGCCTTCAATGGGAATAGCACCGTTGCTGGCATCTGATTGGGTCCAGCTAAAAGGAGCGTATGCGGCATCAGTTTCGATGCGCAAAAATTCATCATCAGATGCACTGCCTTTGACGGTTAATAAAGGTAAAAGCAGGACAAGGAGTAGTGTGATAACATGTTTCTTCAATAATTGTTGACTCCTGTGGTATATTCATCCATGTCCATCCGCTTTTCGATGGCGCGTAAGATACGGGTCACGGTAAAGGTCAAGATGAAATAGATGACCGCAATAACCGCAAAGGTTTGGAAGTATTGGTAAGTTTGTGTAGCGACGGTATTTCCAGAGAAATAGAGTTCGACTACGGAGATGACATTGAGGACAGAGGTATCCTTGATGTTGATGACAAATTCGTTCCCTGTTGATGGCAGAATGTTACGAATGACTTGTGGAAGAACGATTTTTTTCATGGTCTGGTGATGGGTAAAGCCAAGAGCGGTCGCCGCCTCGAATTGCCCCTTGTCCACGGCGTGGATACCACCGCGAACAATCTCACTCATATAGGCTCCTGTATTGATAGAGACGATGAAAATGGCAGCGAGAGTTCGGTCAAGGCTGAGACCAAAGGCCTGGGCGGTACCATAATAGATGACCATGGATTGAACAATCATTGGGGTGCCACGGAAGATTTCGACATAGATGTGGATGAGCCAGTTGCCGATTTGCTGGGCAAGGCGGGCTGCCTTGTTGATCGCTCTTGGTGCGGTACGAAAGACCCCAATCGCAAGACCAATCATTGTACCGAAGATGGTGCCTAAGATAGAGATGAGCAGGGTCATGCCTGTTCCGCTAAGGAGAGCTTTCCAGTTGCCTGTGAAAATGTTCCAAGCCTGATTGAAGAAGGAAACTTTCTCCTCGATAATTTCTTCTATGGGTTGGAGGGGAATCATACTGTCCATGAGCTTGGTCTGCTCTTCAGCTGGGAAATCCGCTAAGGCTTGGTTGACCAATTCGCGGTTTTTATCGCCTTTGCGCATACCAATTGCCAGAGCGACATCGGACTCGCTAACTTCAAACCCTTCCTTGAGAGAGACCATGGTGAAGTCTTTAGAGGCCAATTGGGCCGAAATTCCATCTGGTCGCTCAGAGACATAGGCGTCAATAATCCCAGACTGGAGAGCTTGGCGCATTTGACCAAAATCCCCCATGGCAGTCTGCTGGGAGACGCCCTCAATCTGAGAAATAAGGTTGTAGAGGTAGACCCCTTGCTGGGAGGTCACCCTCGCCCCTGCAAAGTCAGCTAGACTGGTCGCTTTTGCATAGTCGCTGTCCGTGCGTACGACAAGGACAGGCTCGGAAGTGTAGTAGCTCTCTGAAAAGTCGATTTCGAGTTTTCGCTCTTCGGTGGGACTCATGCCTGCGATGATGAGGTCGATTTTGCCAGATGTCAGGGCTGGAATTAAGCCAGACCAAGAGGTTTTGACGATAACCAATTTTTTGCCCATCCTGTCAGCAATTTTCTTGGCGACTTGGACATCGTAGCCGTTGGCGTATTGGTTGGTGCCATCAATTGGGACTGCACCGTTGCTGTCATCACTTTGGGTCCAGTTAAAGGGAGCGTAAGCTGCTTCCATGCCGACTCGTAGGACATCTTCTTCTGCCAAAACAGTTGTTGAGCTGGTGTTAAAAACCAAAAATAGAGCTGTTAGGCAGGCCAATAGATATTTTTTCATACATACTCCTTTAGATAATGTGCTGACCATTTTACACTAAATATTCAGAATTTTCAAGGTGTTTTTGTTTTTTATTTTGGAAAAAAGCAATAACGATAACTTTGGAATTCTAACCCGTGTCGCAGCTAACACGGCTTCATCAATTCATATGCTCGTCTCACCGAAAATGGCTAATAAGTTGTTAACAATTCTGACAGCTGAATAGATGATTGTCTTGCTGGTAGAGGGGGTGTTGGGAGAATAACGGTTCAAGCCTATGGATGAGTCAAAGTTGATGCACCTTGTCCTGTCCTTTAAGGGGTCTTTGTGCTATAATAAACGAAACGAAGGAGTAAATCGTTAAACAAAGGAGAGTTCAGATGACCAAACCCATCAAATTAGTTGTCGTTACTGGGATGAGCGGTGCGGGGAAGACCGTTGCTATCCAGTCTTTTGAAGACTTAGGCTACTTTACCATTGATAACATGCCACCTACCCTTGTTCCAAAGTTTTTGGAGTTGGTTGGACAAACCAATGATTATGACCACGTTGCTCTAGTCGTCGACATGAGAAGTAGGCAGTTTTTTGCTGAAATCACCCAGATGTTGGATAGTTTAGAAAGCAATGAGCAGCTTGATTTCAAAATCCTATTTCTAGACGCGACAGATAGTGAGCTTGTTTCACGGTACAAGGAGACCCGTCGTAGTCACCCTTTAGCAGCGGCTGGTCGAGTTCTGGACGGGATAAAGCGCGAACGAGAGCTCTTGGCGCCACTTAAAAGTTTCAGTCAGAATGTGGTGGATACCACAGAGATTACGCCTCGTCAGTTAAGACAAACCATTGCAGAGCAGTTTGCACAAGCAAATCAGCAGGGCCAGTTTCGTATTGAAGTCGTGAGTTTTGGATTCAAGTATGGCTTGCCTATCGATGCTGATTTGGTATTTGATGTGAGATTCTTGCCAAATCCTCACTATGTTCCGGAATTGCGAGAGCAGACTGGATTGGACCAACCTGTTTTTGACTATGTGATGGCTTCTCAAGTATCTGAGGATTTTTATCATAACTTGTACCGTCTGATAGCGCCGATTCTACCTGGTTATCAAAAGGAAGGCAAGTCCGTTTTAACCATTGCAATCGGTTGTACGGGAGGTCAGCACCGCAGTGTTGCTTTCGCTCATCGTTTGGCGGCAGATATTGCCAAGGAGTGGACCGTCAACGAGAGTCACCGAGATAAGGATAAACGAAAGGAGACGGTGAACCGGTCATGAGAAAGCCTAAGATAACAGTTATTGGCGGTGGAACAGGCATTCCGGTCATTCTCAGTAGTCTCCGTCACGAAGATGTTGACATCACGGCCATTGTTACCGTAGCTGATGACGGAGGATCATCGGGTACCCTTCGGCAAGATATGCGACTAGCACCGCCAGGAGATTTGAGGAACGTGTTGGTAGCGATGAGTGACATGCCAAAGTTTTATGAGAAGATTTTTCAGTACCGTTTCCAAGGACAAAATAGCCTATCGGGTCACCCACTAGGCAATCTGATTATTGCCGGTATTTCAGAAATGCAAGGGTCCACTTACCAAGCCATGCAGATTTTGACCAAGTTTTTCCACACGACAGGCAAGATTTTTCCTGCTAGTGAGGAGCCCTTAACCTTACATGCCGTTTTTACCGAGGGTCATCAAGTATCTGGCGAGAGCCATATTGCTAATTACCAAGGGACAATCGAGCGTGTCTATGTTACTAATACCTACAATGAACAACAACCGACAGCCAGTCGAAAAGTTGTTGATACGATTATGGATAGCGATATGATTGTCCTTGGACCTGGGTCACTATTTACCTCAATTTTGCCTAATTTGGTGATTCCAGAAATCCAACAAGCCTTGATAAAGACAAAAGCTCAGATTACTTATGTTTGCAACATCATGACCCAGCGAGGAGAGACAGAGCATTTTAGCGACAGTGACCACGTGCGAGTTCTTGCCAAACACCTAGGTGATGGTGTGGTGGATACGGTTCTTGTAAATATCGCTCCAGTGCCACATGACTACATGGTGTCTCATCGTTTTAATCAGGATTTGGTGCAGGTAGAGCATGATTTTGAAGGATTGCGACAACAGGTTAAACGGGTAATTTCGTCAAACTTTTTACGTTTGGAAAATGGCGGAGCTTTTCACGATGGGCACCTAGTGGTTGAGGAACTGATGACCTTATTGGGAGCGAACTACTGATGACCTTTACAGCCAGAGTGAAAGAAGAAGTATTAACCAGTACAACCGCAGACAAGTACCAACTCGCTGCCATGATGAAATTATCAGGGAGTCTGGGCTTAACCAGCCAAGGTCTCAGGATGACCTTGACCACTGAACAGGCAAAAATTGCTCGCCACCTGTATGAAATGATTGAGCAGTTTTATGCCATTCAGCCTGAAATCCGCTACCACACGCGCTCCAATCTCAAGAAAAATCGTGTTTATCAGGTGGTTTTAGAGACAGGAGTAGAGGCGATTTTAGCCGATTTACAGCTAGCAGACAGCTTTTTTGGTTTTGAGACTGGCGTATCATCAACCATCTTGACTAATGATGGGGCTGGACAGTCTTACCTGCGAGGGGCTTTTTTGGCAACAGGGTCACTGACAGACCCTGAAACAGGCAAGTATCAATTGGAGATTTTTTCGGTTTACCAAGATCATGCTGAGGATTTGGCGAGCCTGCTTCAAAAATTTATGCTTGATGCTAAGGTCATTAACCATAAAAACGGCACGATGACCTATCTCCAAAAAGCTGAAGACATTATGGATTTCCTCTTGGTCATAGGTGCTGTTGATGCTAAAGATAGGTTTGAAGAAGTCAAAGTTTATCGCGAAACCAGAAACGATCTCAATCGCGCTAATAATGCGGAAACTGCTAACATTGCACGGACTATAACCGCCAGCATGAAAACAATCAATAACATCAGCAAAATCATTGAACGAGTGGGATTAGATAGCTTGCCTCTTGACTTGCAGGAGGTCGCTCAAAAGAGGATACAGCATCCGGATTATTCCATTCAGGAGCTGGCAGATAGCTTAGAAACTCCCTTGACCAAGAGTGGTGTGAATCATCGCTTAAGGCGACTTAATAAATTTGCAGAGGACTTGCACTAACATCTCAAAAGGTGAGCTATTTTTATCTGACTATCGCTGACTTGTGTTACAATAAATGCTATGGATATTTTTAGATTAAAAACCGATCAAGAGTTGATTGTGGATGAACCAGTCGTCTTGGTTTTAGGATATTTTGATGCCCTTCATTGTGGACATAAGAAACTTTTTGAAGAGGCAAGAGCCATTGCACAGGCCAGACAGCTAAAAGTTGCTGTGCTGACCTTTTATGAGTCACCAAAATTAGCTTTTGCCCGTTTCACGCCCGACTTGCTCCTGCATGTGACCTATCCTGAGAAGCGCTATGCCAAGTTTGCAGAGTATGGTGTGGATCAGCTTTACTTGATGGACTTTACGAGCTATTTTGCCAGAACTAGTTCGGCTGAGTTCATTTCCCGCTACATTGAAGGCCTGCAAGCCAAGGTCGTTGTTGTCGGATTTGATTACCATTTTGGACATGATAAAAGGCCAGCAGATGACTTAAAAACAGCGGCTTCCTGTGAGGTAGTCATTGTGCCTGAATTACAAGATGATGGTGAGAAAATCAGCTCAACCCGTATCCGTCGCGCCATTTCAAAAGGGCATATCGAGACGACCAATCGTCTTTTGGGTTATGAATTTTCAACCCGTGGCATTGTGGTACATGGCGATGCTAGGGGGCGAACCATGGGATTTCCGACCGCTAATTTAGCACCAATCGACCGAACCTTTTTACCTGCTGATGGTGTCTATGTGGCGGATATTTTGGTCAAGGGCAATCGTTACCGCTCTATGACAAGCGTCGGTAAAAACGTGACCTTTGACGGTCAGGAGTTACGCTTAGAAGCTCATTTATTTAATTTTGATGCTGACATTTACGGTGAAACCATTGAAATTCTTTGGCTGAGCAAAATTCGTGACATGATTAAGTTCGATTCTGTTGAAAAGTTGGTTGAACAGCTAGAATTTGATAAAAAAATCTCAAAAAACTGGGAAAAAGTATAGAAATTTGAGCAAAAAACTTGTATAATGGAAGTGACTATGTTACAGGGGATAAAAGTATGTTAACACTATTCATCTCTCCCAGTTGTACAAGCTGTAGGAAGGCAAAAGCTTGGCTAACCAAGCACAAGGTCCCTTTTCGGGAACATAATATCATTACCAGTCCTCTGTCACGTGATGAGTTGATGAGAATCCTCTCACTCACTGAAAACGGCACGGAGGATATTATTTCAACGCGGTCAAAAGTTTTCCAAAAGTTGAACATTGATGTTGATGAGCTATCCGTTTCAGAACTGTTGACCCTCATTACGAAAAACCCAAATCTCTTGCGTCGTCCAATTTTGATGGACAAAAAACGAATGCAGATAGGATTCAACGAAGATGAGATTCGTGCCTTCTTGTCTCGGGATTACCGCAAGCACGAACTAAAACAGGCTACCATTAGAGCGGAGATTGATCGGTATTATGACTAAACAATACACTTATCCTATTGATTTATCTTGGAGCACTGACGACATGACCGCAGTGCTTCATTTTTTAACCATGGTTGAAGATGCCTACGAGGATCAGATCAAGGTGACAGACTTTCTAAACAGCTATGCTACGTTCAAGACTGTCGTCAGGTCTAAGAGTGAAGAAAAGAGACTTGGACGTGAGTTTGAGCAGGTCAGTGGCTACTCCATCTATCGAGCGGTGAAAGTCGCCCAGGAAAAAGGAACGGGGGTACTGCGACTTGAACGATAAGTTTATTTTTGCCCAGCAACTCATTCGTCAGGCTGGACTTCTGATTAAAGAACAGATGGGGATTGAGATTAAGGTTGAAACCAAATCAGTAGCAACCGATCTGGTGACCAATGTTGACAAGGCGTGTCAGCAATTTTTGGTTGATTCGATTCAAGATAGGTACCCTAATGACCATTTTTTAGCTGAGGAGGACAACCTAAAAACTAACCCTTCTAGAGGCGCAGTCTGGGTCATTGACCCTATCGACGGAACAGTTAACTTTGTGACCCAGCAGCAGGACTTTGCAGTGATGTTGGCCTATTTGGAAGATGGCGTCGGACAGTTTGGATTGATTTATGATGTCATGGCAGACAAGCTGTACAGCGGCGGCAAAGGGTTTCCTGTAACCTGCAATGGGGAGGTTCTGCCCTTGATGGGTGGAGGCTTGCTCAATCAGTCCGTAGTCGCAAGCAATACCCGTCTTTATGCCCAAAACGCCTATCATCTGGCAGACTTGTTCAATCGCTCACTAGGTGTTAGAAATTATGGCTGTGCTGGTTTGAGCATGGCGCGTGTGCTAGCTGGTCAGATCTGGGGCTATGCCTCTTACCTCTGTCCCTGGGATTATTTAGCCGCTGCCATCATGGGAGAAGAGTTGGGCTATCTCCTTGAGACCTTGGATGGGTCAAAATTAGATATGCTCAGTCGACAGTCGGTCATCTTTTATCCGGCACAGGAGCAGTTGGATGTCAAAACAATTTTGACAAGGCAATAAAGCACTGATACTCTCTACTTTCGAGCTAGGGAGTTTGCTTTTGTTTACCCTTGTGTAGTATAATAGACTCATGACATTACCAAATGATTTTGTTGAAAAATATCGAGCCTTACTAGGTCAAGAGGCAGATGAGTTTCTGGCGAGTTTTGAAGAACCAGCTGTTTCTGCTTTTCGTGTCAATCCATTAAAGGAAGCGCAAAAACGCTTTTCCAATCCGATTCCCCAGACACCTTGGGGCTACTACGGTAAGATTTCTGGTAAATCAGCTGAACATGTGACAGGCTTGGTTTATTCGCAAGAGCCAGCTGCTCAGATGGTGGTTCAGGTTGCAGGCATTAAACCGGGGATGTGCGTGCTTGATTTAGCGGCGGCGCCAGGTGGAAAATCGACCCATATCCTCTCTTATCTAGGCAACACAGGCTTGCTTGTTAGCAATGAGATTTCGACCAAACGGAGCAAGGTTCTGGTCGAAAACATTGAGCGTTTTGGGGCGAGAAATGTGGTTGTTACCAATGACAGTGCAGATCGTTTGGCAAGAATTTTTTCAAACTATTTTGACCTTATCGTCTTTGACGGTCCCTGTTCAGGAGAAGGGATGTTTAGAAAAGATCCCGCTGCCTGCCAGTATTGGCATAACGAATATCCAGTCACCTGTGCCAAGCTGCAACAGGCTATTTTACAGGATACCATTGATATGCTGGCACCTGGGGGGAGGCTAGTCTATTCAACCTGTACCTGGTCACCTGAAGAAAATGAAGCGGTCGTTTCTTGGCTGTTAGAGACCTATAACTTTTTGAAATTGGTTGATATTCCGAAAATAAACGGTATGTCAGCGGGGATTGAGCAAGAGCAGACCGCTAGGATGTATTCCCATCGTTTCAGGGGTGAAGGTCAATTTGTCGCGGTGTTAGAAGACACACGCTCTTCTGAGCGCCAACGTATTAAGCCTGAGAAAACTAATCTGACCAAGCAGGAACATCAGCTCTGGCAAGATTTTGCGA
This sequence comes from Streptococcus sp. E17BB, assembly GCF_041807725.1. Lineage (NCBI taxonomy): Bacteria > Bacillati > Bacillota > Bacilli > Lactobacillales > Streptococcaceae > Streptococcus > Streptococcus sp. E17BB. The sequence continues at coordinate 48,775 of NZ_JBGTZC010000006.1, read as the reverse complement.
GACAGCATTTATTTGTTGAATTGGACGGTGTTTTGCAAACCTTTGGTGAACAACTCTATCTGTTACCACGTGACTTGCCAGCTCTAAAAGGTGTAAAAATTGCGCGCAATGGTTTGCATTTAGGGACGTTTAAGAAAAATCGATTTGAACCTAGCTTTGCGCTCGGTCTTGCCCTAAAGCCTAGCGAAGTCAAGCAAACAGTCAACATCAGTGATGAAGCATTTGAAGATTATGCTCGTGGTCTAACGGTGACACTTTCTGAGCCCCTGCTAAATGGCTGGTATCAACTTGTTGTCCAAGGAAATGGTCTAGGTTTTGCAAAAGTTGTTGGTCAAACAATAAAAAATCATTTTCCAAAAGGGCTTCGTCTTCACTAACCTCTATACAAATAGAGGGAGACTATGGTATAGTATAATGGAAGTGCTACAATTTGTACCACGCTTGAAAGGAAATTATTGTGAACAAAAAATTGTTTAAGGGACTGGCTGTTGCCCTCTTTGGTCTCAGTCTGTCAGCTTGTGCCAAATGGATTGACCGTGGAGAGTCAATTACAGCTGTAGGTTCAACAGCCTTGCAACCTTTGGTTGAAGCAGCGGCTGATGAATTTGGCTCAACAAATATTGGTAAGACCATCAATGTTCAAGGTGGTGGTTCCGGTACAGGCTTATCGCAGGTTCAGTCAGGAGCTGTTCAAATTGGCAACAGTGACCTCTTTGCAGAAGAAAAAGACGGCATCGACGCTGCAAGCTTGGTCGATCATCAGGTTGCTGTTGCAGGTCTCGCTGTCATTGTCAACAAAGAAGTGACGGTCGATGATTTAACTGTAGAGCAGTTACGAAAAATCTTTACAGGTGAGTACACCAACTGGAAAGAAGTTGGTGGTAAAGATTTAGAGATTTCCATCATCAACCGAGCAGCTAGTTCTGGTTCACGATCAACTTTTGATAGTGTTGTCATGGATGGGCAATCTGCCAAGCAAAGTCAAGAACAAGACTCAAACGGGACGGTGAGGTCGATTGTCTCTCAAACACCAGGAGCGATTTCTTATCTTGCTTTGTCCTATTTAGATGATTCAGTCAAAAGCTTAAAGCTCAATGGTTATGCAGCAACAATTGATAACATTGCGACCAATAAATGGCCACTGTGGTCTTATGAACACATGTATACCATGGGAGAGCCAACTGGTTTAACCAAGGAATTTTTGGATTACATGATGACGGATAAAGTGCAACAAGGAGTTGTTGTAACAATTGGTTATATCCCAATCTCAGAGATGAAAGTCATCAAGGACGCTAATGGTCAGGTCACCCCTAAATAAAGGAGACGTTGTGAAAAATCAAGAACTTGCAAAAAAATTGCTATCGTCGTCAAAAAATTCACGCTTAGAAAAATTCGGCAAGACAATTACCTTTGCCTGCTTGGCACTGATTGTATTTATTGTCTTTATGATTTTAATTTTTGTTGCCCAAAAAGGCCTGTCGACATTTTTTGTGGATGGCATCAATCCGATAGACTTTCTCTTTGGTAAGGAGTGGCAACCCAATGTTAAGGGAGACGATGGCAAGCCCTTAATGGGTGCCTTGCCCATGATTTCAGGGTCTTTTATCGTTACCATTTTGTCAGCGCTTATTGCAACCCCTATCGCCATCGGTGCGGCTGTCTTCATGACGGAAATTTCTCCCAAGTATGGCACTAAGATCTTGCAACCGGTTATTGAGCTTTTGGTGGGTATTCCATCTGTTGTTTACGGTTTTATCGGTTTACAAGTCGTTGTACCATTTGTCAGAAGCATTTTTGGTGGAACTGGTTTTGGTATCTTATCAGGAATTTTTGTCCTCTTTGTCATGATTTTGCCAACAGTTACCTTTATGACCCTAGATAGTCTAAAAGCTGTTCCTCGTCACTATAAAGAAGCTAGTCTCGCCATGGGAGCGACACGTTGGCAAACTATTTGGCGTGTTATCCTCAATGCGGCTCGCCCAGGTATTTTTACAGCTGTTATTTTTGGTATGGCACGTGCCTTCGGTGAGGCGCTGGCAATCCAGATGGTAGTTGGTAACTCGGCTGTTATTCCAACCTCACTGATCACCCCTGCCTCAACCTTGACGTCTGTATTGACTATGGGGATTGGTAACACGGTTATGGGAACCGTTCAAAACAATGTGCTCTGGTCTCTAGCATTGGTTCTTTTGGTCATGAGTTTAATCTTCAATATGATTATGAAATTGATTACGAGAGAGGGTAAGAAAAACTATGCACGCTAAACAGATTAACAAGCTGATGACAGGAGTTCTGTACACCATTGCAGGACTTATCGTGACTATTTTGACCGCTCTCTTACTCTTCATCCTGCTGAGGGGGCTACCTCATGTCAACTGGCAATTCTTAACAGGGAAATCCTCATCCTATCAAGCAGGCGGTGGTATTGGTATTCAGCTCTACAATTCATTTTTCCTGCTGGTTATTACCTTGCTCATCTCGGTTCCTTTATCCATGGGAGCTGGCATCTATTTGGCAGAATATGCCAAAAAAGGCTGGTTGACTAATTTTATTCGAACCTGTATCGAAATTTTATCCTCTTTACCATCCGTGGTTGTCGGACTTTTCGGTTATTTGATTTTCGTTGTTCAATTTGAATATGGATTTTCTATCATTTCAGGTGCTCTAGCTTTGACTGTCTTTAACCTGCCGCAAATGACGAGAACCATCGAAGATAGTCTGCGCAATGTTCATCATACTCAGCGTGAAGCTGGTCTGGCATTGGGGTTGTCTCGCTGGGAATCGGTTATTTATGTCGTTATTCCGGAGGCTCTGCCGGGGATTGTTACTGGGATTGTTTTGGCTTCAGGACGGATTTTTGGTGAGGCAGCAGCACTTATCTATACTGCCGGACAATCAGCTCCAGCACTTGATTGGAGTAACTGGAATGTGTTGAGTGTCACCAGTCCGATTTCAATTTTTCGCCAAGCTGAAACTCTGGCGGTACACATCTGGAAAGTTAATAGTGAAGGTACCATTCCGGATGCTATTCAAGTATCAACTGGTTCAGCAGCAGTTTTGCTGATTTTTATCTTAATCTTCAACCTCTCTGCTCGCTACATTGGTAAGACGCTTTACAAGAAACTAACATCAGCAGAGTAAATAGACATTAAGCTGTTAAAACCAAATGGTAGACAGCACCGATGTCGTCTGTCACAACGACATACAAAAAAATAGGCTCTTAGAGGATGCTATCTTCTAACATTAAAAAGGAGACGATATGGCTGACTATAACTGGAATGAACGTCACATTATCACGTTTTCGCCAGAAACTGTTGCCTTAGAGACCAAAGATTTGCACGTTTATTATGGGCAAAAAGAGGCCATCAAGGGCATCGATATGCAGTTTGAAAAAAATAAAATTACAGCATTGATTGGACCTTCAGGCTGTGGGAAATCAACCTACTTACGTAGTTTGAATCGGATGAATGATACCATTGACATCGCAAAAGTGACCGGAGAAATCCTTTATGAGGGTATCGATGTTAACCGCAAGGACATGAATGTGTACGAGGTGCGCAAACACATCGGCATGGTGTTCCAACGTCCTAATCCTTTTGCAAAATCGATTTACAATAACATCACCTTCCCCCATGAACGAGCTGGTGTCAGGGATAAAAAAGTGCTTGATGAACTTGTTGAAACATCACTCAAGCAAGCAGCGCTCTGGGATCAGGTTAAGGATGATTTGCACAAATCAGCCCTATCCTTATCTGGAGGGCAACAACAGAAACTTTGCATTGCACGGGCAATCTCTGTTAAACCTGATATTTTACTTATGGACGAGCCTGCTTCAGCCCTTGACCCGATTGCAACCATGCAGCTAGAAGAGACCATGATGGAGCTGAAGAAAAACTACACCATCATCATCGTGACCCACAACATGCAACAAGCAGCGCGCGCTAGCGACTATACTGCTTTCTTCTATCTGGGTGATTTGATTGAGTATGACAAGACCTCTCAGGTCTTCCAAAATGCTAAATTGCCATCTACACGCGATTACATCACGGGTCGATTCGGATAGGAGGACGTATGATAGATTCTATTTTAAGCATCAACGATTTATCGGTCTATTTTGGTAAGAAAAAGGCCCTTAACGGTGTGAGCATGGATTTCAAAGAGAAAGCCATCACTGCGCTCATCGGTCCATCAGGCTCTGGAAAGTCAACACTGCTGCGTTCCATCAACCGCATGCACGATCTTAATCCTGAAGCAACAGTGACAGGTTCTGTAACTTACAACGGTCATAACGTCTACAGTCCACGGACTGACACGGTTGAACTACGTAAGGAAATCGGCATGGTGTTCCAACAGCCTAACCCCTTCCCCATGTCCATCTATGAAAATGTGGTCTATGGTCTGCGCTTAAATGGCGTCAAGGACAAGCAAGTGCTGGATGAAATTATCGAGACCTCTCTAAAAGGGGCTTCTATCTGGGACGAGGTGAAAGATCGGCTACATGATTCAGCCATCGGTCTGTCAGGTGGACAGCAACAGCGGGTTTGTGTTGCAAGGGTTCTGGCAACCAGCCCTAGAATTATTTTACTAGACGAACCGACCTCAGCTCTTGATCCGATTTCAGCAGGTAAGATTGAAGAGACTCTCTATGGACTCAAGGATCAGTATACTCTTCTCTTGGTCACACGCTCTATGCAACAAGCGTCACGGATTTCAGAGCGAACAGGCTTTTTCCTTGATGGTGAGCTGATTGAGTATGGAACAACCAAGGAAATGTTCCTGAATCCAAGTGATAAACGAACTGAGGATTATATTACTGGTAAGTTCGGATAGTAAAAGTGTTAAGGCTGTCACCTCGTGTATTCGCCTGAACAACGAAACGCTAGAGGTATCTAAAGTGACCTTTAGCAAAGCAAAACAGAAAAGAGGTAGCGTATGTTACGTTCACAATTTGATGAAGAATTAGCAAAGCTCCATAATCAATTTTATGCCATGGGAACGGAAGTCTTGACCCAAATTAACAAGACTGTCCGTGCCTTTGTTAGCCATGATCGTGTCTTGGCAAAGGAAGTGATTGAGCAAGATGAAGTGGTCAATAATTTTGAGACCAAGCTGGAGAAGAAGTCACTAGAGATTATTGCACTTCAGCAGCCCGTATCGCATGACCTACGGACGGTTATCACGGTGCTCAAGGCTTCAAGCGATGTTGAGCGCATGGGCGACCACGCGTCAGCTATTGCCAAAGCCACCATTCGCATGAAGGGTGAGGAGCGCATCCCAGAAGTAGAAGCAGCAATCAAAAAGATGGGCAAGGCCGTTAAATACATGGTCGAAGACGCTCTTGAGGTCTACATGACTGGTGATGAGGAAAAAGCCTACGAAATCGCTGCACGCGATGAGGAGATTGATTTGATGTTTAAGGATATTCAAAACTTAGCTGTTGAGCGTATCCGTGAGCAACCAGAAACCGTATTCTCAGGCAAGGAGTATTTCCAAGTCCTGATTTACCTCGAGCGTATCGGCGATTACGCTAAAAATGTCTGCGAGTGGGTGGTCTACTTGAAGACTGGTAAGATTATCGAGTTGTAAGAAAGACAACGGAGGCAGGGACAAATACCCATTTAGGGCAGTTGTCCCACTCCTTTTTTGTTCCTTGTAATTGTTGGGTGATTTTGCCGTTTATGCCGTACAATATCTTAGGTCACAAAAGTTACAAAATTATAAAAAAACTGAAAATTAAGTATTGACATTCTATTTTTTAGTGGTATAATATAACTAATCTTACAGAAAGGAGCTGTTGATATGACAAAATTTGTAAAAGGAATCAATCATAAACCTGTTTCAGGTAAACAAGTTACAACCACTGATGCTTGTTCATTCACAACAAACAGTTGTAAATTTTAAGTTGACTGATTCTGTGAGAGAAGTTCTAATCTCTTTATGATATTCTTTAAGCCAATAGGGTGTCATTTTAGAGATTAAGGCACATTGTGCTATAATCTTTATAGATTTAAAGCGCTTTAATAGGGTGGAGCAATGAACTCAAAATTTTCAAGATGATAATTTGCTCCATCTTCTTTTATTTAAACGATGATTACAGGAGTTTAGGAGGAGTAAAATGTCATTTTATACAAGTTCCTGTACTTATAATGGTATAACCTTTTCAGGAGACGCGGCAGATATTCTTTCACAAGTAGCAGAAACGGAAACCTTCGATGATTCCTTAAAAATAGTAGATAGCATTTTCTTCAAAAAAATGAAAAAGAAAAATAGAGGTGATTATGGACAAAAATAGTTTTGTATTATGCCATATCGATAAGGCAAAGCTTCCAGTTTTTGGCTATAAAATCCATGTTTCTGCTACTTGGGAAAATTATCAAGATATCAAAAATATATTGATTCCCCTATTAGATGAGCAGCAGGTTGCTTATAAATATCTCAAGGACTACAAAGAAGTTTGGACAAACTTTTCTGTCAAAGAAACCATGGCGGAATCCGGTAAATTTTTCACCATCTATCCAGAAAACCATCAGCACTTTTTAACCTTACTTGATTGGTTATATGACGCCTTGCCTCGAGATTGGGAAGGGATTTATATTATGAGTGACCGACCCTATAAAGATTCCAAACTGCTCTTTTATCGCTTTGGGACGATTCGGCTAGACTTAAAGCATATTAAAGATGGTTTTCCAACGCTTATCGGTCCCAATCAAGAAGAGTGGCAAGATGTTCAAAGAAATTACTTTGATTTACCATCATGGATTGATGATATTCAACCTGATGACACGGTAGAAGACAGTTGTTTGGGAAACCATTATCAGATTGACAGCATAAAAAAAGCTAGTAACGGCGGTAACGTTTACGCTGGTTGTCGTTTGTCAGATGGTCAAGCAATCGTGATGAAAGAAAGTCGACCACATGTGTTACAGCACGACAATCTTAAAAAAGAGTTACTCAGGTCTAAAGAATACGAGCAGGCTACACGTTTGAACCACTATGTTCCCAAAACCGTCGAAAAGGTTAAAGAATGGTTGAACACCTACTATATCTATGAAGAAATCATTGGTGAAGATTTTTACACCTACATCAAGTCCTACACTGTTTTTGCCTACCGTTCGGAAAACACAGATGATTTTAGGAATAATTTAGGACTTTTTCGTCATTTTTTAGATATGACCGATAAGTTGCTTGAACTTGTTGCCTATTTCCATCAGCAGAACTTGATTTTACACGATATTCACCCTGATAACCTCCTTATTGATGGAGCTGGTGAGTTGTACTTTGTGGATTTGGAGTACCTCTATCAAGAAGGAGATAAGCCTCTATCTGACATCTATCACGACATTGCCCTAAAAGAGTGGAACGGGCTTGATGGCAAAGTGGCAGACTGCCATAAGGTTGCCAATCTCTTGCTTTATTGTCTGGCTCGTTTGCAGGTAAAAAAGGCTAGCGAGTTGAAGACTAACCTTAGGATTTTACATCACCTACTAGAGAACTACGGGATCAAGACAGACCTTAGGGGATTTTTCAGCTATTTACTCTCACCAAACGCCAATATCAAGACAGCAAGAAACCTGTTAAGGATGTTGAAAATGGATACAGTTCCTGCTGATTTCAGTTATGAATTGGATGCTACTGCTCTAAACAAGGAAGAGTTGACAGGGCCCTCCTTTTTGTCGCGTGTATCTTTGCTTAACGACACTTTTGCTATCTATCAAGTAAGTCTCGCCCAGAAAGAACTGTTTCGCTATCAAGTAGACACAGCTTCTCTTTATGGTTTGACGGGATTGCTGGGGAGTTTGATTTTACTTAAAGATGACTTGCCAGATGAGCTTCTGTCTTATGGTTTGGACAAGGTACAGTCAGCATTGGTCAAGACCACATCAGGTGAGGTCTTGTCTATCGGCAATAACTGTGCTTCACCTTATATTGACAAGGGGAACGCTGGTTACATTCAAGGACTCATGTACCTAGATAAAGAACGGTACTTGCTAAACATTATAAAGCTAGCCGATACTATTGACTTTGAGTTTGCTCAGAGACCGGGCTACAATGATGGCATGCTGGGAATAGCCGATACCTTGTTAGATGTTTATACTCTTGTGCCAGACATCAAATATCTCAACACAGCAAGAAAATTGTTGCTCAATACGAGTTTTTATGTCAAGTATGGACGAGTAGATGTGGATGAGTTTGCTCTTGTCCTAAAAAAATATCAAGACAAGGAGGCAACGCATGCTCAAACTCTTAAAAAATAAGTTTATTGCTGGTCGATTATTAGCCGCTAGTTGGCAAAATCTTGGTGCCAACATCTATAACATGGTCTTTGTGGTTTATCTGGCAACCGTTTATGATTCTAAATTATTAGTTGGCTTGGCTGACAGCATTGCTTATTTACCTGCACTCTTGTCCCTATGGCTTGGCTTCATGGCAGATAAAACCCGACAGAAGACAACATACCTCATCGGTCTTAGTGCCTTTCAAGGTCTTCTCTTTCTCTTGGTAGCCTATCTTGTTGGGTTTAAGCATTACGGAGTTGTTATGGCTGTTGCTTTTTTAAACATTTTTAGCGATACTATCTCTAACTATTTGCAATTTTTGCTCAAACCGATTTTTAAGCACAATGTTCCTGATGAGGAACTGGTTGCGACGAATTCCTTGTTTCAAGTGGTTGGTCTGACAGTTGTGCTATCGAGCCAACCGATTGGTGTCTGGCTCTTAGAAGTGACAAATAATAACTTTTCCTTTATTGCATTCATCAATGCCGTAACCTTTTTCCTATCAGCTCTGACCTATTGGAAAATCAGGAAACAGCTAAAGCACCAAGTGGTGTTTTCTGATACAAAGGAATCCGTCAAGGTGCAGTTGCATAAAATGTACAAGACAGCGGTTCATGTTTTTCAAAAGTCAGACGGGATAACCTTTTTACCGATGATTGTGCTACTTTTGATTGGAAATATCTTGTCCACCAGTTTTTTGACCCTGATGAATATCCAATTACTCGATGTTCCGATATGGCAGTTTTCGTATGCCCAATCCATTACAGCCATGGGGGTTGTCCAAATTATTGGTGCTTTGCTAGGCGGTCTAACGGTCAATCATCTGTTCAAGGACTTGAAGCTGATGACGATTATAACGGTTCAAAGTCTGAACATGGTTTTCCTTGCCTTATCAGGGATTGTTCAGTTGTCCTCTCTAATCATGCTTATGGGGGCTTTTGTCTTAGCTTTTATGGGGGCTAGGTCAGCTCCAATCTTAACAGCGACACTGATGCGTTACGTTCCAGATGAACAGCTTGGGCAGGTTGGGGCTTTCATTTCTTTTCTAGTCACTATTGCTATTCCTATCGGCAGTATCGTCTTTTCGTTTCTAGGTGCATATTACTTGGTGCTAGCTTGGGGTGTCTTCTTTGTTTTGGCAGCTATTCGCCTCTTTTTGTCAGTGAGGTTCACTGCTAGAACAACACTGCCTGCCTCTGATGTCTGATAAGGCTTGTGCTGGCTATCTGAATAAGAAAAAATCTAACGAGGATGGCTTGGCCTCGTTTTTTAGTTTATTTTTAAGAAAAATATGCTATACTAGAACAAATATTATATCTGTTGTCTAGTTTACAGATAGTTATCAAAAAAAAGATAAGGAGCAATAAATGACCACAGTAGAACGCTACATTAACACTTTTGTCCCAGAACATTATGACTTATTCTTGGACATCAACAGAAAAGATAAGACCTTTACAGGCCAACTCGTTTTGTCTGGTCAAGCGCAATCAGATAAAATCTCATTGCACCAAAAAGACTTGACGCTTACTTCAGTGAGCTCTTCAGGGCAAGCATTAGCTTTTGAGCATGACCACGCTAAGGAAGCAGTGCATATACAGTTGCCAGAAACAGGTCAGGTGAGCTTGACCTTAATATATTCAGGACAGGTCACGGATAATATGACAGGTATTTACCCGTCTTATTACACTGTAGACGGGGTGCAAAAAGAAGTGATTTCAACTCAGTTTGAGAGTCATTTTGCGCGTCAAGCCTTTCCAAGTATTGATGAACCTGAGGCCAAGGCTACATTTGATTTATCGATTCGTTTCGATCAGGAAGAGGGCGAGATTGTCTTGTCAAACATGCCCGAAATCGACGTTGACCGCCGTAAAGAGACAGGGATTTGGCGCTTTGACACGACGCCACGCATGTCCTCTTATTTGCTTGCCTTTGCTATCGGTGACTTGCATGGTCAGACAGCCACAACGAAAAACGGAACAACCGTCGGCGTTTTTGCAACTAGAGCGCATCGTTTAGACAAGACGGATTTTGCCTTGGATATTGCCACACGTGTCATCGAATTCTACGAGGATTACTTTGGTGTCAAGTACCCTATTCCACTGTCTTACCACGTTGGTTTGCCGGATTTTTCAGCAGGAGCCATGGAAAACTGGGGCTTGATTACCTACCGTGAAATTTACCTGCTCGCTGATAAAAATGCAACAGTTAAAGTTCGTCAGAATCTGGCTCTGGTTATTGCCCATGAAGTAGCCCACCAATGGTTCGGTAATTTGGTTACCATGGCTTGGTGGGATGACTTGTGGCTCAATGAGAGCTTTGCTAATATGATGGAATATCTGGCACTAGATGCCATTGAGCCATCTTGGAACATTTTAGAAGATTTCCAAGCAACTGGTGTGCCTGCTGCCTTGACAAGAGATGCGACTGATGGTGTTCAGTCTGTGCATATGGACGTTCATCACCCAGACGAGATTGATACCCTCTTTGACCCCGCTATTGTCTACGCCAAGGGCAGTCGTCTGATGGTGATGCTCCATCGTTGGCTGGGTGATGAGGCCTTTAGAAATGGCTTGCGCCAATACTTTATGACCCATCAGTACCAAAACACGATCGGTCAAAACCTCTGGGATTGCTTGGCAGAACAGTCCGGTAAAGATGTCGCTGGCTTTATGGACTCTTGGTTAGAGCAACCGGGCTATCCTCTTGTCACAGCACGTGTTGAAGACGATACCCTAATCCTTCGTCAGGAACAATTTTTCATCGGTGATCATGAGGACAAGGGACGTCTCTGGCAGATTCCGCTTAACAGCAACTGGTCTGGCTTACCAGATACCCTGTCTGAGAGAGAGATTCGTATCTCTAACTACAGTCAACTGAAAGCTAGCAATCAAGGGGCGCTGCGCTTGAATACAGAAAACACTGCCCATTACTTAACCAATTATGAGGGAGAATTACTGGATGCTGTGTTGGCTGACTTGCCTGATTTATCTCCGATTGACAAACGTCAAATCCTGCAAGAACGTCGATTATTGGCTGAAAGTGGCCAGTTGTCCTATGCCGAGTTGGTTCCTCTGCTCTTGCCTTTGGCAAAAGAGCCGTCTTATCTAGTGATGTCAAGCATTCGTGAGCTGTTGGGTGGCTTGAGTGACTTTGTTGACGAGGGTAGTCCAGAATATGACCAGTTTAATACGCTGTGTTGTCAGGTTTATCGTCACCACTACGAGCGACTTGGCTGGCAGGCTATTGCTGGTGAGCCAGATGAAGATGCTATCTTGCGGGAATGGACACTGAACAGTTTGGTTGCTGCTGATTATGCCCCTGCCTTGGCACAAGCGTCAGCTATTTTCCAAGACAATCAAGAAAAATTAGAGGATTTACCAGCTCACATGCGCGTGGCGGTGTTAATCGGACAGATGAAAACCGCACCGTCAGACGAGCTTATCACCACCTACCTTAGAGAATATGTTGATACTGTTGATAGCAGCTACCGTTACCAGGTTCTGGCAGCTTTAGCATGGAATCGCTCAGACGACGGGTTACAGTTGCTCTTAAGCCAACTCAAGGATAAGACGCTTGTCAAGCCGCAAGATTTGGGACGCTGGTATGCTTACTTGTCTGGTCATGAGTTCAGTCGTCAACAAGCTTGGGATTGGGCATGTGAAAACTGGGATTGGTTGACAGAGACCTTGGGCAATGACCGTACTGATTTCATTAAAGTTCCCTCCAATAATTTCAAGACAGACCACGAACTGGAGCAATACCGAGCTTTCTTTGAAACAAAATTAGAAGACCCAGGACTTAATCGCTTGATTAACATGGGGATTAAGCAAATTGCTGCTCGCGTAGCAATGATTGATAGGAACAAAGAAGCTGTCCTCGCAGCTATTGCTGAGGCTACTAAGTAAGACAATAGAAGTGAGTGAAGTCGTCATTCTGACGGAACTTTCGCTCACTTTTTGAGTTTGCAAAGCGAAAACCCTTGCAATTTTTTGACAAATCTGATAGACTTGAGAGGTAGGATTGTTACTGGATAGCAGGCAAAACCTAAACAGATAGGAGATAGCAGGTCTTGCCCTGTGTTTTCTGGCTGTTTAGGTTATTTTTTATCGGGTAGGAGTATTATTGATGAAAATTGATAAGATTTACAATAATAATGTGGTGCAAGTCATCAACCAAGACGGTCAAGAAGTTGTTCTGATGGGAAGAGGACTAGGCTTTGGTAAAAAAGTTGGTGATAGCATAGATCCTGATTTGATTGAGAAAACTTTTGTTCCTGAAAATACCGCGACAGCTCATGAATGGTATCAAATTTATGGGGCATTGAGTGCTGATGAAATTGATGTCATTTTACAAATTATTCACTTGGCGGAAGTCGCACTTGGTCAGGTGTTTGAGTTAACCTCCTATCTTTCTTTAGCCGATCACTTGCACTATGCCATTGAGCGAACTCAGCAGGGTATTAGTTTACAGAACCCTTTGGTTTGGGAAATTAGGAAATTCTACCCGACCGAATATCAGTTGGGGAAGGAGGCTATTGCTATCGTCTCCGAAAAGCTAGGTGTACAGCTGGGAGATGATGAAGCAGCATCTCTGGCACTTCATTATGTCAATGCTCAAAAAGATAGCGGCTTGGTGAACAAAAATTATCAAACCACTCAGATTGTCATGGGGATTTTAGAAATTGTTCGTCTTTATTTTGGTCAAGATACGATGACAGATGATAACTCTATTGCCTACAATCGCTTTGTCACCCATGTTAATTATTTTGCTCAGCGAGTGGTTAACGGACTGGTTCAGGGCAACAATGATGCCTTTCTCTACGAACAAGTCAAGGTCAATTACCCACAAGCCTATGCTTGCACCCAGAAAATTAAAGCATATATTAATAGCCATCACAACTTTATCATGAGTCAAGATGAAGAAGTCTACCTGACCATTCATATCCAGCGAGTTGTTAGCCAATAAGAATAAGCCATCGGCAGATTAGTCGATGGTTTGTCTATGCTTGAGAAAATAACCAGTTAATAAAAAATCTAAAAAAAAATTATAAAAACGCTTGCCAAATCAAAATGAAAGTGGTATCATAAACTCATCAGGATTGTTACTGGTTAAGCAGGCAAAACCTAAATGAATACAAGACAAAATACTGACACCCTAGTCAGCCCCATTTTGTTTGGTATTTGTTTAGGTTTTTTGCTTGTTAAAGACCAAGCAATTCAAAAAAATTTTTCGGAGGAGCCTGATATGGCTAAAAAAGATTACACTGAGTTGGCGAAGGATATCGTCGCTCACGTTGGCGGTAAAGACAATGTTAAAAGTCTTCGTCACTGCGTTACCCGTCTGCGCTTTGAACTCAAGGATGAGAGCAAGGCAGACACTGACTACCTCAAAGCTCGCGATGGTGTCGTGACTGTCGTTAAAGCAGGAGGTCAATACCAAGTAGTTATCGGTAACCATGTTCCTGATGTCTATGCGGCAGTGATTGCACAAGGCGTTAAGGGAATTGGTTCACTGGATACTGATGAAGGTGATGATGTTCCTGCATCAGGTAACCTCTTTGAGCGATTCATTGACTTGATTTCAGGAATTTTCCAACCTTTCCTTGGTCCTTTGGCAGCGGCTGGGATCATCAAAGGTATCGTCGCTATTATGGCAGCAGCTGGTATTACGCCAGATAAGAGTGCTTTAGCAGTTATTCTGACCGCAGCGGGGGATGGATTCTTCCAATACCTGCCAATCATGGTGGCTTTGACTGCAGCTCGCAAATTCAAACTCAATGAGTTTACAGCTCTGGCTATTGCGGGTGCTATGGTTTACCCGACCTTGGCAACGTCTGTGACAGCTCTCCAAGAAGCAGGCATTAGCAATGTCTTTGGTATTCCGTTTGCTTTGCCATCAGGTGGTTACCTCTCAACCGTTATGCCAGCTATCTTGGCTGTTTGGGTAGCTTCTGTCATTGAGAAGTACATGCGAAAAGTCACGCCAGATGTGGTCAAACTCTTTATTGTCCCATTTGTGACTATTATTGTTTCAGTGCCATTAACCTTCCTCTTGGTTGGTCCAGTAGCTAACTTTGCTTCTGATCTTCTTAACGGTGCTTTCTCAGGTCTTGCTAACTTTAGTCCAATTCTTTACGGTGTCGTTCTGGGTGCACTTTGGCAGGTTCTTGTCATGTTTGGTCTACACTGGGCGATTGTACCATTGGCTATCCAACAGATGGTAACAACAGGGATGACAAACATTCTAGTTGCAGCATCTCTTCCTAACTTCACTCAAACAGGTGTGCTTTTGGCCATCATCTTGAAAACCAAAGAACAAAAAGTTAAAACCGTTTCTATTCCTGCCTTGATTTCTTCTATCTTTGGGGTGACTGAGCCTGCCATCTACGGTGTGACCTTGCCGATGAAGATTCCGTTCTACATCTCTTGTGCCGTATCAGGTCTGATTGGTGGTTATACCATGTTTGCAGGAGCAACGGGTTACTCAGTTGGTGCGCTCGGTATCTTCCAGTACCCATCTTATGTTAGCCCAGATGGTGATTTTTCAGGTATATACACCATGATTATCGGTACAGTTGCAGCGATTGTCATTTCATTTATCATTCAGTACTTTGCGCCAGTGCCTAACCTCTACGGTGGAGGTGATGCGCCAGCAAAAAAGCCTGAAACAGCTCCAGTTCCTGAGCTTAAAGAGATTAAACAGGAAATCTTAGCAGCGCCTCTTATGGGGACGATTGTTCCATTGCCAGAAGTGCCAGACCAAGTCTTTGCATCTGGAGCTATGGGTAAAGGTGTTGCCATTGATCCCATTGACGGTGTCGTTGTAGCCCCAGCTAAGGCTGAAGTGACCTTGGTCTTTCCGACCAAGCACGCCATCGGTTTGACCACTGAAAATGGTGCTGAGCTTCTCATCCATATCGGTATGGATACTGTGTCCCTGGCTGGTAAAGGCTTTAAGTCCTTCGTCGAAGTTGGTGATGTGGTGGAAGCTGGTCAAAAACTATTGGAATTTGACCTGGACACCATTCGTGCAGCAGGTCTGCCTGTTGTGACCCCAATCATCGTCACTAACACTGATGCCTTTACTGACATCTTGACCAGTCAGGAGCGCCAAGCTCATACAGGCGACTACCTCATGACAACAGTTCGCTAATTGACAATGACACAGGCTCCTTTTCAGACAGTACTTGTTTGAAAAGGTGCCTATTTTCAAAGATATAAAAAGGAGTTTATCATGACTATTTTTCCAAAAGATTTTCTCTGGGGTGGAGCAACCGCTGCTAACCAATTTGAAGGAGCTTACAACGTTGATGGTAAGGGCTTATCTGTGCAGGATGTGACCCCCCGCGGTGGTATGCCTGCAAAACCTGGTGATAAGAACCCACTGATTACAGACCAGCCAACTGAGGACAACCTCAAACTGGTAGGGATTGATTTTTACAATCGCTATAAGGAAGATATTGCCCTTTTTGCTGAAATGGGCTTCAAGGTTTTCCGCCTATCCATCGCTTGGTCTCGGATTTTCCCTAATGGTGATGAGCTAGAGCCAAATGAGGCTGGACTTGCTTTTTATGATAAGGTCTTTGATGAGTTAGCAAAATATGGCATTGAGCCTTTGGTCACCTTATCTCACTACGAAACGCCGCTGCATCTCGCTCGTCAGTACAATGGCTGGGCTAACCGTGACTTAATCAGTTTCTATGAGCGTTATGTCCGTACCGTCTTTACCCGCTATAAGGATAAGGTCAAGTATTGGTTGACCTTTAATGAGGTCAACTCTGTCTTGCATGCGCCGTTTATGTCAGGTGGCATCGCGACCCCTGTAGAAGAATTGAGCAAGCAAGACCTCTATCAGGCTGTTCATCATGAACTGGTGGCGTCAGCCTTGGCGACCAAGGTCGGTCATGAGATTAACCCTGACTTCAAGATTGGCTGTATGGTGATTGCCATGCCAACTTATGGGATGACTTCTCACCCGCTTGACCAGTTAGCAGTGCGTGAGTTCAACAATCAAAACTACCTGTTCAGCGATATTCATGCCAGAGGAAAATACCCTAACTACATCAAGCGGTATTTCAAGGAAAATAACATTGCCATTCAGTTTGCTGAGGGTGATGCAGAGCTACTTGCAGAGCACACCGTTGACTTTATTTCCTTCTCTTACTACATGAGCGTGGCTATGGCTCATAACCCAGAGGATTATGCAACAGGACGTGGTAATATCATGGGTGGCATCACCAATCCTTATCTGGATGCTTCTGAGTGGGGCTGGCAGATTGACCCAGTCGGTCTTCGTTTGGTGCTCAATGATTTTTACGATCGCTATCAGTTGCCACTTTTCATTGTCGAAAATGGTTTAGGTGCAAAAGATGTGCTGGTTGACGGTGCTTCTGGACCGACCGTCGAAGATGATTACCGCATCAACTACCTACGTGAACACTTGATTCAGGTTGGCGAAGCACTTCAAGATGGTGTTGAGTTACTCGGCTACACGATTTGGGGACCAATTGATTTGGTGTCTGCGTCAACTGCTGAGCTCAGCAAACGGTATGGTTTCATCTACGTTGACCGCAACGATGATGGCACAGGCACACTCAACCGCTACAAGAAGAAATCGTTTTATTGGTACAAGGACGTTATCGCTACCAATGGCGAAAGTCTCTACAAATCAGATGATAACTAAGTGCCGCTAACTAGGAGAAGCAGATGAGTAAATACATTTTTCTTGATATTGATGGTACTTTGGTCGATTATGACATGAAGATACCAGAGTCTGCTCGGGTTGCCATTGCCAGAGCTAGGCAAGCAGGGCATAAAGTTTTCATTTGCTCAGGTCGTAGTAAAGCAGAGATTTATCCAGAACTCTGGGATTTGGGGCTTGATGGCTTTATCGGTGGTAATGGCGCGTATATTGATTATCAAGGCCAGATATTAAAAAACCAAGTGTTCACACATCATCAGACAAGGGAAATGGTAGACTGGCTACAAGCTAAACATCTAGGCTTTTACCTCGAATCTCCAAGCGGTCTTTATGCTAGCCCAAATTTTGTCGAAAAAGCAGCGACCATTTATGACATGGACTTGAACCAATCCATGGAGAAAATCCGATCCATTTTTCCAGATATGATTTATGGGGAAAACCTTTATCGTTCTGATGTTGCTAAGATTAGTTTTCGCCTAAACAGTCTAGCCGACTACGAGGAAGCTAAAGCACTCTTTCGCCAGGCGGAGGTTGGTTTTTGGAGTGGTACTGGCAAGGCAACGGAGTTTGGAGATTTAGGTCAACTGGACACACATAAAGCAGGTGCCATTAGAGAATTGCTGATGCATCTGGGAGTGAGCTTAGATGATACCATTGCCTTTGGCGATGCAGAAAATGATCAAACCATGCTGGAAACGTGCCATATTGGCGTTGCTATGGGAAATGCGAGGGACAGCTTGAAGGCTACTGCGGATTATGTGACAGATGATGTGACACGAGACGGACTTTACAAGGCTTTTGTCCATCTGAAGTTGATTGAAGAGGAGGAGAGAAGATGACTCAGACACTTTACTTGATGCGACACGGTGAAACCCTCTTTAACACCCAAAAACGAGTGCAGGGGTGGTGTGATTCTCCCTTAACTGACAATGGCATCGCTCAAGCGCAAGCGGCCAGACAGTTTTTTGATGAGGCAGGTATTGCTTTTGACGCTGCCTACTCGTCCACCCAGGAGCGGGCGACAGACACTGCCAAGATCGTTACTGACCTGCCGGTCACCCAGCTCAAGGGGCTCAAGGAGATGAACTTTGGTATTTTCGAAGCTCAGCCTGAGATGCTCTTGCCCAAGCACCATGTGGGTGCCACCTCCTTTGAGGACTTGCTTGTGCCTTTTGGTGGCGAGGACATTCGTGAGGTAGGTCGTCGTGTACGGCAGACCATTGCGGAGACCTTGGATAATAGCCGAGCAGGGACAACGCTCATGGTCAGTCATGGGGCAGCCATGTGGGGCTTGATTCAGACTTCTGACTGGGAGTGGCCGATGGACTTGCGCCTCCCCAACTGTGCTATCCTAGAGTTCACCTATGACAAGGGCGAACTTGACCTCAAACGCATCATAAACCCAGTAAGCAAAGCTATTCGAGACATAAAGGAGTAAGTCATGATAAACGTAAAACCATTTCCAGCTAACTTTTTGTGGGGCGGTGCAACAGCTGCCAACCAGTGCGAAGGCGCCTACGATGTTGACGGACGCGGTCTAGCCAACGTTGATGTTGTTCCGATTGGCAAGGATCGTTTTCCAATCATCGCTGGGAAGAAAAAAATGTTTGATTTTGAAGAGGGCTATTTCTACCCAGCTAAGGAAGGGATTGACATGTACCATCGCTACAAGGAGGATATTGCCCTCTTTGCAGAGATGGGCTTCAAAACCTACCGCTTATCCATTGCCTGGACACGGATTTTTCCTAAAGGCGATGAAGGAGAGCCAAATGAAGCTGGTCTGGCCTATTATGAAGATCTCTTCAAGGAATGCCGTAAATACGGCATCGAGCCATTGGTG
Organism: Streptococcus sp. E17BB; assembly: GCF_041807725.1. Taxonomy (NCBI): domain Bacteria; kingdom Bacillati; phylum Bacillota; class Bacilli; order Lactobacillales; family Streptococcaceae; genus Streptococcus; species Streptococcus sp. E17BB. The sequence goes on along the minus strand of NZ_JBGTZC010000006.1, from coordinate 29,959 downwards.
ACCATCACTCACTTTGATTGCCCAATGCACCTGATTGAGGCCTATGGTGGCTGGCGCAACCGCAAGATGGTTGAATTTTATGAACGCCTCTGCCGGACCATCTTTACCCGTTTTAAGGGACTGGTCAAATACTGGTTGACCTTTAACGAGATTAACATGATTCTTCATGCCCCGTTCATGGGCGCAGGGCTCTACTTTGAAGAGGGTGAAAACGAGACCCAAGTCAAGTATCAAGCGGCTCATCATGAATTGGTGGCATCTGCTCTGGCGACCAAGATTGCCCACGAGATTGACCCAGAAAACAAGGTGGGTTGTATGCTGGCGGCTGGTCAATACTACCCACACACCTGCCACCCAGCAGACTACTGGGAAGCCATGCAGAAAGATAGAGAAAACTATTTCTTCATCGATGTTCAAGCGCGTGGCAGCTACCCAACCTATGCGCTCAAACAACTGGAGCGTGAGGGGGTGGTAATTGAGATGGCTGATGGTGATGCTGAGCTCTTGAAGGAGCATACGGTTGACTTTATTTCCTTCTCTTATTATTCTAGCCGTGTGGCGTCGGCTGACCCTGCGGTCAATGAACAGACAGCTGGAAACATCTTTGCTTCCATCAAAAACCCTTATCTGGATGAGTCAGAGTGGGGTTGGCAGATTGACCCGTTAGGCTTACGGATTACCCTCAACACCATCTGGGATAGGTATCAAAAGCCCATGTTTATCGTTGAAAATGGTCTAGGTGCAGTTGATACGCCAGATGAGACTGGTTATGTTGAGGATGACTACCGCATTGGCTACCTGCGCGAGCACATTAAAACCATGAGCCAAGCCATCCATGAAGATGGAGTTGAGCTTCTTGGTTACACCACCTGGGGCTGTATCGACTTGGTTTCAGCTGGAACAGGCGAAATGAAAAAACGTTACGGCTTCATCTACGTCGACCGTGATAACGAGGGCAAAGGTACTCTTAAACGGAGTAAGAAAAAATCCTTTGACTGGTATAAACAAGTCATTGCCAGCCAAGGGACGGAGTTAGATTAAGAAAGATTTATTGCTTTAAATAGTAAAATGAAAACACCATGGCAGACTCGTCATGGTGTTTGTTCTTATTTGTGACGACCAACACTAATGCGGTTAATGGCTCTCTGGAGAAAGTGAAAAGTAGCTAGATATGCTTTGGTTTTTGAGGGGGAACATGTGAATATTTTACTTTTCCTAAATCTTGGCGATAGGGTAATTAGCAATTGGATTAAATAGGCATGTAGTTAAATGGCGCCATCAATTTACTGTTAGATTTTGGAGCAAGAGGGGATGTCAGACTAGGAAGGTGTAAAAACTGATGGAAAGGTAAATAGACCAGCTTGTCTTTACCTCACTTTTTGGGCATCATCATAGAGAGGAGACATTGTCGTGATTCACCTGTAAATTACAATCTTGATAAGGCTTCGTTATAGTTTAAAACTATATCTGGTTATAAATATATACTAATTGTTTTTTTAATAGACTTGGTTTATGATAAAGAAGTAATAACTTATCGAAGGAGACCATTATGACAAAAATTTCAAGTTTGGGTTACCCACGTTTGGGTGAGAACCGTGAGTGGAAAAAGCTGATTGAGGGCTATTGGGCTGGCAATATTAGCCAAGAAGACCTCTTTGCTCAGGCTAAGGAGCTCCGCCATGCCTTCCTCAAGAAGCAGAAAGCCGCAGGGCTGGATTTGATTCCCGTTGGGGATTTCTCCCTCTATGACCACATCTTGAACCTTTCCTTGCAGTTCAACATCATTCCTGAACGTTTCCGTGACCTGCCGCTGGACATTGACCTTTACTTTGCGGTGGCGCGGGGCAACAAGGACCATGTGGCCTCTTCCCTCAAAAAGTGGTTCAACACGAATTACCACTACATCGTGCCTGAGTGGACCCCGACCACGACGCCAAAACTGACTAACACCCGTCTCCTTGACCTCTACTTGGAAGCGCATGAGCTGGTGGGCGATAAGGCCAAGCCGGTCATCACGGGTCCGATTACCTATGTGGCTCTGTCAAATGGCATAGCAGATATCAAAACAGCAGTGGATAGCTTGCTTCCACTTTATAAACAGATCTTTACAGAGCTGGTTGAGGCTGGTGCGACCTATATCCAGGTTGATGAACCAATTTTTGTGACCGACGAATCGGCTGACTACCTCGACTTGGCTAAGGCGGTTTACACTTACTTTGCTCAGGAAGTCCCAGCCGCTAAACTCATCTTCCAGACCTACTTTGAAGCCTTGATTAGCCCAGACTTGACTGACCTGCCTGTGGCGGCTTTCGGCTTGGACTTGGTGCATGGTCGTGAAGAAAATCTGGCGCTGATTGCCGACGGTCGCTTGGCAGACAAGGAAGTCTTTGCCGGAGTGGTGGACGGTCGTAACGTTTGGTCAGATGATGTTGCTCAGACCTCTGCTCTGCTATCTGACCTGAAAGGTCGTGTGAAGGAGCTGGTTATCCAACCGTCTTGCTCCCTCCTCCACGTGCCAGTGACCACCAAACAGGAGACGGATTTAGACCCTGTGCTCTTGGGCGGTCTGTCCTTCGCTGATGAAAAATTGACAGAAATCAAGCTCTTAGCGGAGAAACTAGACGGTATTGACAACCCTGCCTACGACCAGCACATCGCTGATTTTGAGGCCTTGCAAGCGGCCGACTTCCGTCATCTGGACTTGGAAAAGATTGCCGATATCCGTACCGAGCGGGCATCTGACCATGCCAAGCGTAAGGCTATTCAGCAGGAGAGACTGGGTCTGCCGATTCTCCCAACCACAACCATCGGTTCCTTCCCTCAGTCAGCAGAGGTTCGTCGTACCCGTCTGGCCTGGAAACGTGGCGACATCACTAACGAAGCTTATGAGGACTTTATCAAGGCGGAAATCGAGCGTTGGATTCGAATTCAGGAAGATTTGGATATTGATGTGCTGGTGCACGGCGAGTTTGAGCGGGTGGACATGGTTGAGTTCTTCGGTCAGAAGCTGGCTGGCTTTACCACAACTAAGCTGGGCTGGGTGCAGTCCTACGGGTCTCGTGCGGTTAAGCCACCGATTATCTACGGCGATGTTAAACACATCCAACCTCTGACGGTTAAGGAATCGGCCTATGCTCAAAGCCTGACGGATCGTCCTGTTAAGGGGATGCTGACGGGTCCAATCACCATCACTAACTGGTCCTTTGAGCGGACGGACATTTCGCGTGCTGAGCTCTTTAATCAAATTGGACTGGCTATCAAGGATGAAATTCAACTCCTAGAAGAAGCAGGCATCGCCATCATTCAGGTGGATGAGGCTGCGCTGCGTGAGGGCTTGCCGCTCCGCAAGAGCAAGCAACAGGCTTATTTGGATGATTCGGTCAATGCCTTTCGGATTGCGACCTCGTCTGTGGCCGACAGCACCCAAATCCACACCCACATGTGCTATTCCAAGTTTGAGGAAATCATTGACTCTATCCGTGCCTTGGATGCAGATGTCATTTCCATCGAGACCAGCCGTAGCCATGGGGACATCATCGAGGCTTTTGAAACCGCCGTTTACCCACTGGGAATCGGGCTTGGGGTTTATGACATTCACTCCCCTCGCGTTCCGACCCAAGACGAAGTAGTGGCCAACATCAAGCGCCCACTCCAGCAGTTGGACACGGAGCAATTCTGGGTGAACCCAGATTGCGGGCTTAAGACCCGTAGTGAGGCTGAGACCGTTGCGGCGCTCAAGGTTCTGGTTGCTGCGACCAAGGAGGTACGGGAGAGCCTATAGGCACCTCACAGTGGGCAGGGCAGCGGTGCTCTGCCTTTTGTCAAAAAAATAGAAAATAGATGATATGACAAGATTATTAGAACGCTTAAACAGAGAGGTTTTGGTGGCAGACGGGGCCATGGGAACCCTGCTCTACGTGGATGGCTTGGACACCTGTCACGAAGCCTACAACCTGACTCATCCTGAGAAAATCCTGTCCATCCACAGGGCCTATATCGAGGCAGGAGCAGATGTCATCCAGACCAATACTTACGGGGTCAAGCGACATCGATTGGCCGCCTATGGTTTGGCAGACCAGATGGTCGCAATCAATCAAGCGGCTGTCAGATTGGCCAGGCAGGCAGCTGGGGAGACGACCCTTGTCTTGGGAACCATTGGTGCGTTTCGGGGACTTCGGCACTGCGAATTGAGTTTGGAGGCAATTGTCAAGGAAACCTTGGAGCAGGCCGAGTCCTTACTTGCAACCAATCAGCTGGACGGGCTCTTGCTGGAAACCTATCATGATACGGAGGAGCTTTTAGCAGTAGTCAAAGCGCTGCGCCCCTTGACCGACCTGCCCTTGGTGACCAATGTCAGCTTACAAGAGGTGGGACTGACAGCTAATGGCAAGCCTGTCGTGGAGGTGCTTAGTCAGTTGACTAATCTGGGAGCAGATGTGGTTGGTCTTAACTGCCATTTAGGCCCCTACCACATGTTGCAGTCGCTGGAACAGCTTCCCCTCTTTGCCCAGTCCTACCTGTCTGTGTATCCCAATGCCAGTCTCCTCGCCCTGCAAGAAGAGGGAGAGGGCAGTCAGTACAGTTTCCGTCAGAATGCCGATTATTTTGGGCAGATTAGTCGTCTCTTTGTCGCTGAAGGAGCGCGGCTAATCGGTGGCTGCTGTGGCACAACACCAGACCATATCCGAGCTGCTAAAAAGGCTTTGAAAGGTCTGGCACCAATTACTAAAAAAATCGTCAAGGAGGAGCGGCAAGCGGTGCACTTGCTCCCGACGACCTCTAGTGGACCGACTTTGGTTGATCACGTAAAGGCTGGCGTGACGGTTATTGCGGAGATTGACCCACCCAAAACCCTTGATTTGACTAAGTTTATCGCTGGTGTCAAGGCTCTGGATCAGGCTGGTTTAGCTGCAATCACGCTGGCGGATAATTCCCTAGCCAGCACGAGGGTTTGCAACCTCAGTCTGGCAGCTCTGCTCAAGGAGCAGGTGGACACGCCCTTCCTCCTTCACATGGCTTGCCGTGACCATAACATGATCGGTCTCCAGTCGCGGTTGCTGGGGATGGATGTCCTGGGCATTGATAATGTGCTGGCGGTGACCGGTGACCCCTCTAAAATGGGGGATTTCCCTGGGGCGACCAGCGTTTATGATTTTACCAGTTTCAAACTGCTGAGCCTAATCAAACAGCTCAACCAAGGTCAGAGCCACAGCGGTGCTAGCCTGCGCAAGCCGACCAATTTTACGGTCGCGGCAGCCTTTAACCCCAATATCAAGAATCTGTCTCGTTCCCATCGTCTGATTGAGAAAAAAATTGCGGCAGGTGCCGACTATTTTATCACCCAGCCCATTTACAGCTCGGCGATTTTGGAAGAAATGGCAGAGCTGACAGCACCTTATAACCAGCCCTTCTTTATTGGGATTATGCCTATTGTCACCTATAACAATGCCCTCTTTCTCCATAACGAAGTGCCAGGCATCAGCCTCTCGGAAGACTTTCTTGTGCGACTAGAAGCCGTCAAGGAGGACAAGCAAGCCTGCGAAGCTATCGGACTGGCAGAAAGTAAGGCACTGATTGACAAGGCGCTGGAACTAGGTTTCAAGGGAATTTACCTGATTACGCCTTTTATGCGCCATGACCTCACCTGCCAGCTGGCAGAATATGTTAAAGGATACCAAAACGTCTAGTTTAGAAAACTAAAAAACCCAGAGACACGAATCAGTACGTGTTTCTGGGTTTTATCTAGTTAGGAAATGGTTATTTTAATGTGATTTAGCTAATGTCAGCATGGCTTGTGCTGTTATTCAGGAGCAGTTTAGCTTTTTGGATACTGAAAATGTACAAAGCCAAGAGCCCACCCTGAACAACAATCGCAAAAATAGATGGGGCAACACCTTGGATAACATAAGTAAGGAAGTTGTAAATTACACCACTGATACCGACATAGTAAGGCAACAAACTAGGCTGGTTGGCATCGATTTTCTTACGATTTAAGAAAGCAAGGACAAAAACAACCAAATAAGCTAAAGCGACCAAGCCTGTTGCAGCAAGTTCCAAGGCAGGATTCGAATTTTGGATAGCAGCTAATTGTTCGGGTGTCAGCTGAGACTGGATTTGTGCTTGGTACTCTGGATTGTTCATCGCGCTAAATCCAAAAGCCGCCAACGCAACGAGTAAAACAGTAATCGCAGCGAAGATGATGTTGACGATGATAATGGCTAGGTTCAAAGATTTTAGACTTTGACGTATTTTTTCTAATGAAATCATGTTAATTCCTCCTTTTCTTATGTTAGTAATATAACATGAATGCGATAAAAAATCAAGGTATCTAAAAAATCTCTTAACATCAGATCTGCAAAATTTTTTCAAAAAAACAATAAAAACTCTTGACAAATATTTAGTAAAAGTTTACTATATAAGAGTAAACGAAATCGCTTACAGCTATTTCAAAAAATTGGTTACTCTTAACATTTAGAAAGGAATGTTTAATAAATGAAAAAAAGTTTGAAGTTTTTAGCTCTCTCAGCCTCAGTTCTTGCCTTAGCTGCTTGTGGTAATGGCGGTGGTTCAGATGCTTCTGGTGGTGGTTCAGGTAAAACCTATCAGGTCGGTGTTGCTATCTATAAATTTGACGACAACTTTATGACCCTTTATCGCGAGGAGTTGGAAACTTATTTCAACAAGCTTAGCGAAGAAACCGGTGACAAGTATGTCTTAGATATCCAAGATGGTAAGCAAGACCAGGCTACCCAAACTGAGCAAATCAATAACTTTATCGCTCAAGGCAAAGATGTGATTTTAGCTAACCTTGTTGACCCAACTGCTGCAGGTAGCATCATCAATCAAGCTAAGTCTGCTGAGATTCCAGTTGTTCTCATCAACCGTGAACCAGAGGTAGAGGAACTTGAAATTTGGGAAGGCAAAACAACTTATGTTGGTGCGGATGCGACCCAGTCAGGAACTTATCAAGGTGAAATCATTGCTGCCACAGACAGTAAGGGTGATATCAACGGTGACGGTAAGGTTAACTACATTACACTCTTTGGAGACCCAGCAAACGTTGACGCTCAACAGCGAACAGCTTACTCTGTTAAAGCCCTTGACGATGCAGGCATTAAGCGTGAAGCTCTAGCGGAACCATACTTGGCAAACTGGGATACTGCAAAAGGTCAAGAAGTGACCGCAACTGCTCTTGAGCAATTTGGTGATAAACTTGAAGTTGTTTTTGCTAACAACGATGGCATGGCTGTCGGTGCAGTAACAGCCATCAAGGCTGCAGGACGGACTGTTGGTAAGGATATTCTGGTGGTCGGTGTTGATGCTATTCCAGATGCTATGGAGCTCCTTGAAAAAGGTGAGTTGACTGGTACAGTGCTTAACGACCATTACAACCAATCTCATACAGCAGCAGATGTAGCTGTGAAATTGATGAAGGGCGAAGATGTTTCTTCTTACTACTGGGTCAACTATGTTAAAGTGACTAAGGCAGCTGATGCAGAATTAAAAGCTGCAGAAGCCAAAACAGAAACAACTAAGGAAGCCAAAGCACGCTACGAAGAACGTGCAAAAAGTGAAAAGAACAGCAACTAATTAATCATCTAAAGAGTAACCCAATTTCATGAACAGTGTGTTCTCACGTGCCTGCTGGCCAGTCCGTTGTCTGTCGCGTGGGGACACATTTTTGTCAAAATAGAAAGAGAGACATGGTGAATGAGTGATTATATTTTAGAAATGACGAATATTACCAAAACATTCCCTGGGGTCAAGGCTTTAGATAACGTGACCTTCAAGCTCCGACCAGGAACAGTGCATGCACTAATGGGAGAAAATGGTGCAGGCAAGTCAACCTTGATGAAATGTCTGTTTGGGATTTATCATCGTGATGGTGGAAAGATTATTTTTGATGGGAAAGAGGTTGATTTCAAGGAGTCCAAGGAGGCAATTGATGCTGGGATTTCGATGATCCATCAAGAACTTCAACCGATTCGTATGATGACCATCGCAGAAAATGTCTTTTTGGGCAATTATCCTTTGGGCAAATTCAACTTGGTTGATCATGCTAAGATGAACGAAGAGACCAAAACGCTTCTCAACGAGGTCGGGCTTTATATTGACCCCAAAACCTTGCTGAATGAATTGACGGTTTCCCAAATGCAATCTGTCGAAATTGCCAAGGCAATCTCACACAATGCCAAAATCGTCATCATGGATGAACCAACCTCATCATTAACGAGCTCTGAAGTGGAGAAATTATTTGAAATCATTGATAGTCTAAAAGCGAAAAACATCGGGATTATCTATATCTCCCATAAAATGGATGAAATCTTACGAATTTCAGATGACATCTCCATCATGCGCGATGGTCAGTACGTGGGAACTTGGCCTGCTAGTGAGATGACCACGGCTAAGATTATCCAAAACATGGTTGGACGTGAGCTGACCAGTCTCTTTCCACCGAAAACTAATGTGGTGTCTGATGAGGTGATTTTAAGGGCTGATGGATTGACTTCTCCTAATCCTCTATCTTTCAAAGACGCAAGTTTTGAGCTTTACAAGGGTGAGATTTTAGGCATCGGTGGCTTGGTTGGTGCGCAACGGACAGAGCTTATGGAAGCTCTGTATGGCTTGAGGGTGCTGGAGCGAGGTGAGGTTTCTGTGCATGGTAAACCAGTTACCATCAAGAAACCAGCGGATGCCATTGCCAATAAAATCGCTCTGGTGACAGAAGACCGTCGCTACAACGGGATTTTTGGTGTCTTATCAATCACTGATAATGCCTCTATCGCAGCCCTTAAACAGTATGTTGGAGGCTTTGGTTTGCTCAATGAGCAGAAGATGAATGAAGTTGTTGATAGCAATGTATCGCGCCTAAGGGTTAAAACACCGAGCAATAAGACGCAAATTGGTAGCCTGTCTGGCGGTAACCAACAGAAGGTGATTTTAGCACGTTGGCTGGCTAATAACCCTGATATTCTGATTTTGGATGAGCCGACACGTGGTATTGACGTTGGGGCCAAGTATGAGATTTATCAGATTATCAATAATCTAGCAGCTGAAGGAAAAGCCATCATCATGATTACTTCTGAAATGTCTGAATTGCTAGGCGTATCAGATCGTATCATGGTCATGTGTGAAGGGCGAGTTTCAGGTTTCCTTGACCGTGATGAGGCGACACAAGAATCAGTGATGACACTTGCTACCAAATTTATGGTGAGTGAACAGGAAGGAGAATAAGATGTCTGACACCAAAAAAAACTTTAATCTTGGCGACTTTTTGACCAAGAATTCCATGTATATCGTTGTTGCTGTGATGATTCTCTACACAGGTTTGACGAAAGATAATTTCTTTACACTAGGAAATGCTGCCAATATCATGGCCAATACTTCTGTGCGGTTTATCATCGCTTTAGGGATTTCAGGGTGTTTGATTACCCGAGGTACTGACCTTTCAGCTGGTCGTATTGTTGGTTTGACAGCCATCATCACAGCAACCTTGGTGCAAAAACCTGACTTTGTTGGGAAGTTCTTCCCAAATCTGCCTGATTTGCCAATGATTGTGCCCCTCATTGCAGCGCTTCTTGTCGGTGCTTTGCTCGGTCTGTTTAACGGGACAATTATCTCATTCCTCAACGTTCCACCCTTCCTAGCGACACTTGGTACCCAAATCATGACCTATGGTTTAGTCTTGATTTACTCTCAAAGTAAACCAATCGGAACGTTCAAAAATGAATTTGTTAATTTGGGACAAGGCAAATTGTTTGGTGTTGTGCCTTACATCACAGTCATTGCTGCTCTGGTTGGTCTAGGCATGTGGGTGCTTTACAACAAGACCCGTTACGGTAAGTACATGTACGCGATCGGTGGCAACGAACATGCTGCTGAGGTATCAGGTGTCAATGTCCGCCTATCAAAAATCAAAATTTTCCTCTTGGCAGGCCTCCTCTACGGTCTAGCTGGTTTCCTCTTGACTGCTAAGACAGGTTCTGCTGGTGCAGGGGCTGGTTTCGGATATGAACTTGACGCTATCGCTTCGGCGACGATTGGTGGTGTGTCTACCGCTGGTGGTCAGGGAACGGTACCAGGCATTCTCCTTGGTGTATTCGTCTTTGAGCTTCTCAAAGTCTGCTTGACCTATCTTGGTGTATCACCAGATATGACCAACGTTATCCAAGGACTTGTGATTATCGTTGCTGTGGCGCTCGATATTCGCAAAACCATGGTGCGTCGCTAAACAAAAACTGATTGGGCTAAAGCTCAATCAGTTTTCTTGTCTTATGTTTTGTAAGATAGCGGTTGCTGTTTCCAGATTCATGTGCTGGGCACTCAGGAGTTCCTTGACCACACGGTCAGTCTCAGCAGAGCTAGCCCCTGCCAGCAGGGCTAGGGATTTGGCGTGGAGTTTCATGTGCCCAGCCTGAATGCCTGTTGAGGTCAGCGCCTTTAGGGCTGCCAAGTTCTGTGCCAGACCGATAGCGACGATAACCCGAGCCAGTTCCTTGGCGGTCGGTTGCCCAAGGAGGTCATGGGCAACCTGAACACTGGGGTTAAGCCCAATCGAGCCGCCCTTAGTAGCGATAGGCATGGGTAAAGTCAGCTGACCAAGCAGCTGGGTCTTATCCTCGCTAAGAGTCCATCTTGCCAGACCTCTGTACTGGCCATCGCGACTGGCGTAGGCATGGCCGCCGGCTTCAATGGCTCGCCAATCGTTACCTGTCGCCAAGACCACCGCATCAATACCGTTAAAGATTCCCTTATTATGTGTGCTGGCACGGTAGGGGTCAGCTTGGGCGAATTGGCTGGCCAGTGCAATCTTTTCAGCCAGGTCTAGACCTTCTGCCGTGTTTCGGCTGAGCAGGCGCAGATCAATCGCACAGGTTGCTGTGACCAAACTCTCAGTGGCATAGTTGGATAGGATAGCCATCAATCGTTTGCCCTGTGTCAGTTCTTCCAAGACAGGGGCAAGGGCTTCGCACATGGTATTGACCATATTGGCGCCCATGGCTTCTTGAGGTTCAACTTCCAGATAGGCAACCAGCAGTGGTGTGGTGTTTTCCACGACCTCAACACGGAGGGTTCTGGCACCGCCACCTCGTTTGACGATGGAGGGATGGGCGGCATTGGCCAGTTCCAGTAGCTGGTCAGTCTGGTCTAAGATGGCTGTCTGTGCTGCTAGCATATCTGGCACATCATAGAGGGCCACTTGCCCAATCATGTGGCGCTTGTGGACGGTTGTGGTAAAGCCACCAGAGCGCTTGACGATCTTGCTGGCAAAGCTGGCTGCTGCAACGACAGACGGCTCTTCGGTGGCAAAGGGCACTTGGTAGACCTTGCCGTCTATTAGCACATCAGGGACTAGCGCTAAGGGGAGGCTCAGAGTGCCTAGCAGATTTTCCACCATCTGGTCGGCGACCTCTAAAGGCAGTTGTTGGTTGGTTGCTAACTGATTGAGCCGTTCTGGGCTTAGGAGCTCTTCTTTTTGGAGAATAGCCAAGCGTTCCTCACGGCTTTTCTTGTAAAATCCTGTCCATATGCTCATCTTAGTTTACCTTATGATAAATTCGTTTGTGCCGGTCAATGGCTGTTAGGGCATAGGCACCTGTCTGATAGGTCTTAAAGCTGGTTGAGCCTGTCTCATCGAGCTGAGCTTCTTCATAGAAGAGGGCTTCGTAGGTATCGACCGAAATCGGGGTGCGCAAATCCAGTTCAGCCTGACGATCTGTCCGTAAGTGCTGCTCAAAACCGTCAACGACAGTCGCCGTGAAAATCTCACAGACCGCTCCAGAACCGTAGCTAAAGAGACCAATCTGGTCACCTGCCTGTAAAGCTCTGCTATTTTCCAAAAGAGAGAGCAAGGAGAGGTAGAGGGATCCTGTATAGATGTTGCCAATCTGGCGGTTGTAGGTGATGGCAGCGTCAAAGTTGCTGGTCAGACGGTCGCGATCGGTCTCTGTGAGGTCATCTGTCATGAGGCTGTCCAGCCCTTTTTTGGCTAGTTTAGGGAAGGGCACGTGGAAGCAGAAGGCCGCCAGCTGGTCGAGTGAGGTGCCAAAGCGTTTTTGGTGCTCAGCCCAAGTTGTGGTCAGGCAGTCCAGGTACTGCTGGGTCGAGAAAGCGCCTTGGACGTAAGGGGTCGTTGAGTAGTTGGGCCGCCAGAAGTCCATGATGTCGCGGGTTTGTGCCAGATTATCATCGTTGAGGATGAGGGTACGAGGGTTGCTACTGATGATGAGGGCAAGCGCCCCTGCTCCCTGGGTCGCTTCACCACCTGAGGCAATGCCGTATTTGGCGATGTCACTGGCGATGACGAGGACGCGACGGTCTGGGAATTTTTCCACGTGGCGCTTGGCATAGTCCAGGCCCGCTGTGGCGGCATAACAAGCCTCTTTCATCTCGATGGAGCGAGCAAAGGGTTGGATGCCCAAGAGCCCGTGCAGGAAGACACTGGCTGCCTTACTCTGGTCAATGCCAGTCTCGGTCGCAAAGATAATCAGGTCGATGGTTTCTCTATCTTCATCAGTCAGGATTTGACTGGCTGCAGAGGCTGCCATGGTCACGATGTCCTCGGTGATAGGTGTGATGCTCATGCTGTCCAGCATCAGTCCTTTGGTAAATTTAGCAGGTTCGACACCACGTGCCTGAGCAAGGTCTTCCAGAGAAAGACGGTATTGGCTGGTCGCAAAACCGATGCGGTCAATTCCGATAGTCATAATAGTTTCCTTTTTCTGTAAAATGTCATGCTTTCTTATTCTATCATATTTTAGCTAGAATAGGCTGGAAAAGCTCCGTTTTTGACGGAAATCGGTCTGGAGATGGAGGGCTATGGGGAAAAGAAGTCTGTCTTTAGATGAGATTATGGTCTGTGCTAGCTAAACATATTAGTCAGTTGGAGAAAAAACAGTGACCACTCTTTGTTTGATTTAGAACTATAAAAAGCGTTTTATAAAAAAAAGACTCGGCAGCTGAGCGGTCGTTTGACCACTTAACCTTTCCGAATCTTTAGTATTAATTTTAGGCTTGTTTTTTCAACAAGTCACGAATTTCAATCAAGAGTTCTTCTTGAGTTGGACCAGCAGGTGCCTCTTCTTTTTTAGGCAGTGCTTTTTCAGCTGCTTTAACGATGAAGAAGAGAATCGTACCAACAACCAAGAAGTTAATTACAGCGCTCAAGAATGAACCGTAGGCAACACCGCTCCAAGAAAGTTGAGCGATTTTCTCAACACCAGCAGCTTTGAGGGCTGGGTTAAGGATAAGAGGGGTGATAACATTTTCAATCAGTGAGTCAATGATGGCTTTGAAGGCTGCACCGATGCTAACTGCTACTGCAAGGTTAAGGACATCGCCTTTGAACAAAAATGCTTTTAATTCTTTAAACATGTAAAGAAACTCCTTTTCAATTTTTTTACCTAACGAGTATACCCTTTTTTATTTGAAAATATACAGTAAAAAAGCGCAAAAAGTCACTCCCTGTGTTATACTGGAATTGGAATTTTTAAAAAACTTTAGGTGTTAGAACTGTTGCCTCAGCCCTAACGCCTTTTCTTGTTGATAGTTTTGTTGTGTGGCGAGTAATTTGTAGATGATTCTGAGTAGCTTATGTGCACAGGCAATGACTGCTTTCATCTTGCTTCCTCTTTGGGAAATTCGGTGATAGAAGGATGAAAAAGCTGGGTCTTTAGACCGTCCGGCAGTCAGCCCTGCTAAGGTTAGAGCGTGTTTAATGTAACGATTTCCCTGTGTGATATGCGAAGATTTATTCTTCCCAGCACTTTCATAAGAACCAGGACAGAGACCTGCCCAAGAAGCCAAGTGGGCATCGGTCTCAAATGCTTCGATACTTGGTCCAATCTCAGCTAATATAACTGCCGCACAAGCTTCACTCACGCCAGAAATGGTTTGAAGACGTTTATTTTCCTCGGGGAAATGCTTTTGAATATAAGCCTGAATCTCTTTGTCTAATGTGGTCATCAATGTTTGATACAGCCTATATTCTTCTAAACTTTGGTCTAACAGAAATTGGTCTTCTAGGGACAATTTCCCATTCATGGTCTCAACGAGCTCCTCTGGACTTGCCTTAACCTGTTTATGAATGCAAGAGGAAACCGTAGCCACATCAATGGTCTGACCGTTGATAAATAAGGTTAAGAGTGCTTGTCCAGTCTTAGAGAAGATGTCGGACAGGTAGCTGGTCAATTTGATATTAGCCCGTTGCAGGAGGTTGTGCATCTCGTTTTTCACTTGTGTTTGACGCTGCTTATAAGACCGTCTGCGACGAGTGAGTAATCGTAACTGCATAACTTCAGGACTTGGGATATAAGAGGGTGCAATCAGGCCACACCGCTCCAGTTGGGCAATCCATTCGGCATCCTTGACATCAGTTTTACGACCAGGCACATTCTTGATGTGCTGTGGATTGGCTAGAACTAAGGTCAACTCAGAATCAGAGAAGAGATTGAACAATGGCACCCAGTACTGACCAGTGGATTCAAAGAACACATGAGTCACCTGATTTTCCTCAAGCCAAGCTAGGGCATTCTGAAGAGCCACGGTCGTTGTTCCAAATGTCTTTTGGATTTTCTTAGGTTTGTTGGTATCAAGTGGACCGTCTAAGATACAACAAACGATAGATTTCTGATGGACATCAATGCCACAACAGGTTTCAATCATTATTTCCATAGAAAAAGCCTCTTATTCTTTTTTGAACAATTGAATAAGAGGCTTTTAGTCATTTTATTTCCACACTCAAGGCATAATCGAGTTATCTCATGACTCTTATTCATCCAGTTTGGCGTACAGGCTAGGTAAAGCCCTATTAAAGACCACGGATTTGTATTGTTCCCTTATAGTATAAAGTAAGAATTATTTTCTGTCATGGGTTAGCAGGCTAAGCCTGCTTAGAGTTTAGCGTGAAATAGCAACAAATATGCTTAGTGATTGCGAGGATATTTTTAGGAAAACGTTTTCGTTTGTGGTTTGTTTTTCATTTTCATGAGAATAGCTGAGCAGACAAGACCGAACCAACCAATCAAACTGCCCCAAATAGCAGGATAAAGAGAGCTATTTGGCTGGTAGGTCAGGACAAGATTATTCTCGCCAACTTGAGACATGACTGTCGGTGTACCGATAGGACTAAGTTGCTCAGGTGTTAGATGAAGCGCTTGGCCATTGAGCTTTGTTTGAGTACCAGAGTAGATAATGACAGGAAGGTGAATCGTTTTTTCAGCATCTGATGTCCAAGATAGTAGCAGTTGCCCATTCTGCTTTGTTTTTTCAACCAGATGATGTTGGTCGATAACGAGTTTTTCGTAGAGTTTGTACCTGTTCTCCTTGGTCTGATGGTAGAGTGGGAGATAGTCGGGGGTTGATTTGACGGCCAAGGTTAAAAATCTTTCAAGGTCAGCACTGTGTAGACTTTGTCGGACCTCGTCAGCACTGCCTAATAGCTTGGTGTGTTTTCGTAGTTGAATAGGCGTGTCAGTTTCATATTGGCTAGCAATGATATCATATTCTTCTTGAATATTTTGGTAGGCGCCAGCTAGGGTCAAACAAGCGATAAAGCCGATAATCGTTTTTTTCCATCGGTTGAGAATGGTTAGACCTTGCCCAAAGACAAGGAGAAAGAGAGGTGTGGCAATCAGGAAAAAGCGAAAAGGGAACTGGATTAACTCAACTAGTTTAATATTTTTTCCGCTCAGGCTGTCCCAGGGGAATAAGCTACTTGATAGACCGAACATGATGAGAAAGGCAAGAAGGCTCAGATGATAAAGAGGTGAAGCCTTTTTCTTTATGGCTAGAACAGTCAGAGGTAACTGAGCCATCAGTAAGTAAGCTAGTCCGACAGGTTGAAACAAGAGGACAATGCTGCTGCGGTCAATAGTGCTTTCAGGTAGACGCTTATTGATAAAGGGTTGAATCAACTCATTAGCTTGTCCCAAAATAATGAGCGGTAGCCAAACATTAGCCATTAGCAGGAGACAAAGACCGATGGCTATCATCATCTGCTTCAGGAAAAACCATTTTCTTGGACTGGTCAAAAAAGCATGGGCAAAAAATGGGATGAAAGTCAGGACGAGGAGCAAGGTGCTCAAGGTATGGATTTGCAGCATGAGAGCAACTGCCACAGCAAGGGTTAGGGGCTTGACCTGTTTGGTTTGGATGGCAGCGATAGCGGGCAAGAGACACCAAGGAAAGAAAGTTACACCCCAGCTAGAAAAACCTTGACGGATGCTCCAGTATTGAACAGCGAATGTTGTCAAGAAAAATAAGGCTAGTACCAAAGAGAGCCATTGTTCAACTTTTGCTTGGCGTAGTAAGCGGTACATCCCACTGCCTGCTATAAGACTGAGCAAGAGACGCGACAGAAGTTGATACTTAAACCATGTGCCGCTGATGAGAAGAAGACCGCCTTGCAGGTAAGCAAAAAAAGGACCGTACAAGGCATTGACAATCCGTCCTGATTGCTGGTAACCAAAGGTGCTGATAAAGTAATCAAACTCCCCTGTTTTTAATTGCATGGCGGTGTCATAAAAGCGATTGTAGTGGAAAATAGCATCTGATCCAACAATAGTCGCTTGAGTGGCAATCTGTGCCCAGAGAAGAAGGACTGAAAATCCTACGATAATGAGTAGAGGGAAAAGAGACGGAGAGAATTTTTTACACATGTTTTAACTTTCTATGGTATAATAGGATGATTGATTGGTTAACTGTAAGCATTGTTAACCTTTATTATACCATAGGAAAGTTAGACCAGACAATGAAAACATTAGCTGTCATCGTGCCCTGTTATAACGAGCAAGAAACCTTACGCCCATTTCTAGCAACCTGTCAGCGGGTAGAGCAAGAGTTAGCTGACCGTGTGCGGTTTTCTTATTATTTTATCAATGATGGCTCAAAAGACCAGACCTTGGCTCTTTTGCGAGAGCTGGCTGGGCAGTTTGCCAATGTACACTACCTGTCCTTTTCGAGAAATTTTGGTAAGGAAGCAGCGCTCTTGGCTGGTCTCGAGGCGTGTTGTGAGGACTTGGTGACCGTTATGGATGCTGATCTGCAGGATCCGCCTGAACTTCTGGTGGAAATGGTGAACAAGATTGACCAAGGCTACGATGTAGTGGGGACTAGACGAGCTGACCGCAAAGGAGAGCCTCCGATTCGTTCTTTTTTTGCTAAAACCTTTTATTACCTGATTAATAAGGTCTCTGAGACAGAGATGGTTGATGGGGCGCGTGATTTCCGTCTCATGACCCGTCAGGTGGTTGACAGCATCTTGGAACTTGGCGAAGTCAATCGATTTTCTAAAGGTCTCTTTTCTTGGGTCGGCTATGACGTGACTTATATTTCCTATGAGAACCGTGAACGGGTAGCTGGGGAAACCTCTTGGAACTTTATGAGCTTGCTCAAGTATTCTATTAATGGTTTCATCAACTTTTCCGATGCTCCTTTGAGCTTAGCGATTTGGGCTGGGGTTTCCTCGTTTGGGCTGTCAATTGTTGGGATTATTACTGTTGTGTTTAAGAAGTTACTCTTTGGTGATCCTGTGGCAGGTTGGGCGAGTTTGGTCACTATTATCCTCTTTATCGGAGGGATTCAGTTGCTCTGTTTAGGGATTATTGGGAAATACATCGCCAAGATATTCCTTGAAACCAAAAAACGCCCTGTTTATATTGTTAAAGAAAAGGGCTGATGTTTGCCTAAATTTAGTGTAAAATAAAAATAAGATAATTAAAGGAGATAATCTGATGATTTTAGTAACAGGTGTCAAAGGGCAACTCGGGACAGAACTCTGCCATTTGTTGGATGAACGACAAGAAACTTATGTAGCGGTGGATGTGGCGGAGATGGACATCACCAAGTGGGAACAAGTGGATGCTGTTTTTGCGGACGTCAAGCCAAGTGTGGTTTACCACTGTGCGGCCTATACGGCGGTCGATGCTGCAGAAGACGAGGGCAAGGAACTCAACTATGCTGTCAATGTGACAGGGACAGAAAACATCGCCAGAGCAGCGAATAAATACGATGTGACCTTGATTTACATCTCGACAGACTATGTTTTTGATGGGCAAAAGCCAGTCGGAGAGGAGT
Source organism: Streptococcus sp. E17BB (assembly GCF_041807725.1). Lineage (NCBI taxonomy): Bacteria > Bacillati > Bacillota > Bacilli > Lactobacillales > Streptococcaceae > Streptococcus > Streptococcus sp. E17BB. The sequence goes on along the minus strand of NZ_JBGTZC010000006.1, from coordinate 11,884 downwards.
GGCTGGAGCAAGACACGCCTGACCCGCAAACTGAGTACGGGCGGACCAAGCGCTTGGGCGAGGAGGCTGTTGAGCAGCTGGCTAGCAAATTCTATATCATTAGAACGGCTTGGGTGTTTGGTAATTACGGGAAGAACTTTGTGTTCACCATGCAGAACTTGGCCAAAAGCCGTTCACAGTTAACGGTCGTTAATGACCAGCACGGTCGTCCGACTTGGACAAGGACGCTAGCTGAGTTCATGGTTTACGCGGTGGAAAAAAATATTCCTTACGGTTATTATCACCTCTCCAACGATGCGACAGAGGATACGACCTGGTATGATTTTGCAAAGGAAATTTTGAAAGATACTGACGTTGAGGTCTTGCCAGTGGACTCCAGCCAGTTCCCAGCCAAGGCCAAGCGTCCACTCAACTCAACCATGAGCTTAGCGAAAACTAAGGCGACAGGATTTGTCATTCCAACCTGGCAAGAAGCTTTAGAAGCCTTTTATCAACAAGAAGTGAAGTAAACGTTTAACTGGGGTAACCCAGTTTTTTATATAATGGTAAGGTTTTTACTTGACAAAAAGAGGGTATCGTCCTATAATTGTCCTAAATAAAACACACAAAAGGAGAGTTGCTATGACAACAAAGAAAAAGAACCCTTTTCAGATGTCTAAAAAAACATGGGGCATCGTTGCAGGTCTGATAGGAGTGACTGTTTTAGGAGGATACTTTCTGCTAGGTCGTGGATCAGCAGGGCAAGGTCAAGAGATGGTAGAGCCCTATCAGATTGCCCAAGTCACTGAAGGTTCAATTGCCTCTTCTAAATTGCTCACAGGGACAGTTAAGGCGTTGAGTGAGCAGAAACTTTACTTCGATAGCAGTAAGGGTGAGATTTCAGAATTTCATGTCAATGTTGGTGATAAAGTAACAGTTGGTCAACCCTTGGTGCAATATTCCACCAAAACTGCTCAAGCAGCCTACGATCAAGCCGTCCGTGCGCTCAACAAAATCGGTCGTCAGATTTACGATTTAAGGACCTATGGTTTGCCTGCAACTGAAACCGTCAACGAAGACGGCAGCGTTAGCAGCAATGTGGCAGAAGTCCAACGAAGTGCAGATAATCAGCTGGCTGACTTAAACGATGCCTATGCTAGTGCGCAACAGGATGTCGACAAGGCTAAGGAAGCCTTAGATAAACTCCTTGAAACGAGTAAAGTAGAAGGCACGGTTGTCGAGGTCAATCGTTCCATTGACCCGTCAAAAACAGGGGGACAGGTGGTCGTTCACATTGTTAGTGAAGGACAACTGCAGGTTGAAGGCATGCTTACAGAATATGATTTAGCAACAACTGCTGTTGATCAAGACGTCAAATTGACCTCAAAAGTTTTCCCTGATAAATCTTGGTCAGGAAAAATCAGCTACATCTCTAATTATCCTTCTGAAAGCGAGACGTCAACCCCATCAGCAGGTACAGGAAACTCAGCTAATTATCCATTTAAGGTGAATTTTACTGGTGAGACAACAGGCTTAAAACAAGGCTTTAAAGTTAATATCGAAGTGACCAATAAGGCAGTGAATAAGCTGGTTCCGACCGGTGCCATCGTCGCTGAGGGAGAACAGTCTTACGTTTGGATTTATGATAAGGCAACCGGCAAATTGTCAAAGGCGACGGTTAGTCTAGGACGTTCTGATGCCCTCAATCAGGAAGTCACTGAAGGTCTGGAAACAGAACAGACGGTCATCGCTAACCCAAGTCCAGAGTTTAAGGATGGTCAGACACTGAAACCTGAGGAGGTTATTGACCTGTCTGACTTTGGAACGGAGGTCTCTAGTGATAAGCAATAAACAACTGATTTCTCTTCATCAAATTACGAAAAGCTACCGCAATGGTGATGAGGCCTTGCAGGTGTTAAAGGGGATTGATTTAACCGTGGAAGAGGGGGAATTTTTAGCCATTATGGGACCTTCTGGATCGGGGAAATCAACTCTGATGAATATCATTGGGTTGTTAGATCGTCCGACCTCAGGTGAGTATGAACTCAATGGCACCCAGGTCGATGATCTCACTGAAAAGGAACAATCGCAGGTGCGTAATCAGGAAATTGGCTTTGTTTTTCAGCAGTTTTTTCTCTTAGCGAAACTTGATGCTTTGCAAAACGTCGAGTTACCCCTTATCTATGCAGGTGTTCCTAGCAGCAAAAGACAGGAATTGGCCCTAAGCTATCTTGAAAAAGTAGAATTAGGGAATCGTGTGAAGCATTTGCCATCTGAATTATCAGGTGGTCAGAAACAACGGGTTGCCATCGCAAGAGCTCTGGTCAATAATCCTTCAATCATCTTAGCCGATGAGCCGACAGGTGCGCTGGATACCAAAACAGGTGAGCAGATTATGGCACTGTTGACAGCCTTAAATAATGAAGGTAAAACCATCGTTATGGTTACTCATGAGCCAGAAATTGCAGCTTATGCTAAACGTGTCATCGTCCTACGCGATGGTGAAATTACTGAAGATAGACAAAATCGTTAAGGAGGTCTCATGGAAAATTGGAAATTTGCCCTCTCATCGATTTTAGGGCACAAACTACGCTCCTTTCTTACCATGTTGGGGATTATCATCGGCGTAGCTTCGGTCGTTGTTATCATGGCACTGGGAAATGGGCTGCAAACGTCTGTCACCAACAGTTTTTCACAGGATAAGCAGGACATCAACATCTATTATGAACCTAAACCTGAGGAAGCAGACGGCGAAATCAGTTTTGGTCTCTCAGTTTTTACGGCGACTGAGAGTGTCCCTGTAACCCCACCACCGATTACAGATTCGCTCATGCAGCAACTGGTTGAGCGTGTTGATGGGGTGGATAACTACTATTTGACAAATAACACCATATCCACCGTCGAGTTCAGGAATAAAAAAGCTGAAAATGTCAACATCACTGGGATAAATGAAACTTATTTTGATGTCAAAAAATATGATATTTTAGCAGGTCGACGGTTTGAAAAGGCTGACTACCGCCAGTTTGCCCGTGTCATGATGCTAGATACCAAGTTAGCTGTCAAACTCTTTGGCTCGAACGAAGAAGCCCTCAACCGTGTGGTTTCTGTAGGTGAGAAATCTTATCTGGTGGTGGGAGTCTATGAGGATCCTAATGCGGGAACAGATTTGTTTGCCTTTAATTCAGGTGGTAATGCGGTGATGGCTAATAGTCAGCTGGCTGCTGAGTACGGTTTAGACGAAGCATCAAGCATCTACGTCCATGTGTCGGATGTGGCGAGAGCTTCTGAAATTGGTCAAGCAGCCGCAGATCAATTGACGCAATTGACAGGTGTAACAGAAGGACGTTACAGTATTTTTGATTTGAGTCAGATTACGGAACAAATCAATCAAGTTTACGGAATTATGACGGCAGTTATCGGGTCTATTGCAGGGATTTCTCTGCTTGTTGGGGGTATCGGTGTGATGAACATCATGCTGGTGTCTGTGACAGAGCGGACGCGGGAAATCGGCTTACGTAAGGCTTTAGGAGCTACTCGTGGCAATATCATGATGCAATTCTTGATTGAAGCTATGGTGTTAACGCTGTTGGGCGGTTTGATTGGTTTATTGATGGCTTACGGCATCGTCGGTGTCACCAATGCGACTGCTAGCGCCATGCTGGACGGTGTAGCGGTGTCGGTTTCTCTTCCGATTGCCATCGGTAGCATGCTCTTTTCGGCCTTTATCGGTGTCCTATTTGGCCTCTTGCCAGCCAATAAAGCCAGTAAGTTGGATCCGATTGAAGCTCTACGGTATGAGTAAAAAAATATTTTTAAGGTGTCAAGTTTTTTTCTTGACACCTGATTATTTTATGGTAGAATAGTTAAAGTAAGGTTATAGCTCTGCTATTGACCTCAAAAAAGAAATAGAAAAGAGATTAGTTAAAAATGGCAGTAAAAATCCGTTTAACACGTATGGGTTCTAAGAAGAAACCTTTCTATCGTATCAATGTTGCAGATTCACGTTCACCACGTGATGGTCGTTTCATCGAAACTGTTGGTACTTACAACCCACTTGTGGCTGAGAATCAAGTAACCATCAAAGAAGACCGTGTGCTTGAGTGGTTGGCAAATGGTGCACAACCGTCTGACACTGTGCGTAGCTTGTTGTCTAAAGCTGGGGTTCTTCAAAAATTCCATGAGCAAAAATTTTCAAAATAATGGGTTGAGCCTATGGACACAATAGAAAATCTTATTATTGCGATTGTGGAGCCTTTACTGTCGCAACCAGACGCCTTTAGCATTAAGATTGAAGATACACCAGAATTCTTGGAGTATCACCTTGATTTGGATCAGCAGGATATTGGTCGTATCATTGGTCGAAAAGGTCGCACGATTACAGCGATAAGGACGATTGTCTATTCTGTTCCAACTCAAGGCAAAAAAGTAAGACTTGTCATTGATGAAAAGTAGTTCCTATCGGAACTGCTTTTTCTTATCCTTGGGCTGATTTTTGATGAAAAAAAGAGTGAATTATGTTAAAATAGGGAGAATAAAGATTTAGATGGGAGCTGTGATGGCACAGTTATACTATAAATACGGCACCATGAATTCTGGTAAAACAATTGAGATTCTCAAGGTTGCCCACAATTACGAGGAGCAGAACAAGCCTGTTGTTATTATGACATCTGCCTTGGATGTTCGTGATGCATTTGGCGTTGTATCTAGTCGGATTGGCATGCGGCGTGAAGCGGTGCCGATTACAGATGACATGGACGTCTATGCTTATATTGAAAATCTACCTGAAAAACCTTATTGTGTCTTGATTGATGAGAGTCAGTTCTTGACCAAGCAGCACGTCTATGACTTTGCTCGTGTGGTCGATGATCTTCATGTGCCTGTCATGGCTTTTGGGCTTAAAAATGATTTTAGTAATGAGCTCTTTGAAGGGTCAAAATACCTCTTGCTCTTAGCAGATAAGATTGATGAAATTAAGACAATTTGCCAGTATTGCTCCAAAAAAGCGACCATGGTTTTACGTACGGTGCATGGCAAGCCAGTCTATGAAGGTGAGCAAATCCAAATCGGTGGTAATGAAACCTATATTCCTGTTTGCCGTAAGCATTATTTTAATCCAGAGATGTGAGAAAAACTAGGATGTCCATTAATCTAAGAGACATTACACTGAGTAATTATTTGTCCGTTATTGGTCTCAGTGTGACAAAAGAACAAGAAGTTTTTGTCGCCTCAAACGCTATCAGTTTTGCCGAGGCTTATGTCTATCAAAAGGCTGGTCATTTTGTCGCTCCTCTAGCGATTTATAATCAGGATTTGTTGATCGGCTTTACCTTTATCGTTTATGATGACAACTTAGCCATTAGTCCTGGAAATTATCTGCTGTTTCGTTTGATGATTGATCAAAATTATCAAGGAAAAGGCTACTTTATCCCTGTGATGGACAGTATTGTGAACTACATTAAATCCTATCCAGCTGGAGAAGGAGCTGCAATCTGACTCTCTTACGAAGCCGAAAATCACCATGCCAGATCCTGCTACCGTCACTATGGCTTTATCGAAAGAGGAGAAACCTATGCAGGTGAGATCGTTGCGATGTATCAGCTAAATAATAGGTGAATACATCTTGAAAAAGTTCAATCTCTGACCGAGCTATTATAAAATACCTTAACACTGTATCAACCTTAACAGATGATTACAGGTATAATATCTATGATTTACTTTTAATCTTATTATATAAAAAGACACCAATTTCTTGACGGTGTTCTGTTTTTTTGATATAATGAAAACGATAACAATATTATTAAGGAGGTCGGAACAATATGAGGAAAACGTCTCTTTTTCGTGCTTTGCAACAAGAAAAAATTCGTTATAGGACTTTTAAACGAGGTAAAAGTTGGTGTTTTACGTTACTAACAGCCATATCCTTTCTACCCCTATCAACTATGATTGTTGAAGCTCAGGTAGCAGATACAACTTTTAATAATTCTCTTACCTCTGAAGAAATAACCCCAAGACAAACTGCTGATTATTCTGCTGTCTTTGAGGTTCTTCAAAAAGCGGTCAATGAACTATTAAAAGCTGATGCCTATACACCAGAAAGTTTGGCTTATCTGGATCAGGTAGTCAATCAGATTGTTTTTGACAAACCAGCTTCTGAGCAAGCAGAGGTAGATGCTTATATTACAGTAATCAACGATGCTATTGTCAAATTACAACCGATTAATACGGAAACTTCGGATGAGAAAGCGAATTATACTGCTGTACTTCCGCTGGTTGAACGTGCAAATGTTGAATTGTTAAAAACAGATGTCTATACAGAGGAAAGTTTGAATCAGTTGAAGGCTGCTTTGGCTAGTATTCGCCTGAACCATCCTGTGTCAGAGCAGGAGTTTGTTGACTCTTATGTTTTGGTTTTGACAGCAGCTTTGCAAGCTTTACAGCCAAAAGAATCGCCTGTTAAACCAAGAACGGAGTCGCAGAAAGAGGTTATCTTGGCGACGGCTGAAACTGCAGAAGATGAATCAGGTAAAATAAAGTACTCTGGTGATTGGTTTGATTATCCGGACAATGTCAAAGTGTTGTTCGGTGGTGATAATCCTTCTGCTACCTTACGGTTCAATGGGGACCAAGTTCATGTCTTTGGCGATAAAGCACCTTATAATGGTCAGGTTGATGTTTTTCTCGACGGGAGCAAGGTTGCTTCCTTTAGTGCCTATGGCGATGACGATGAAGATCCGGCTAATCAAAATCAGTTACTTTATACAACACCAAGCCTATTAAGTGGTAATCATGTCATAAAACTGGTTCCAGCCCAAGATACTTCATTTTACCTTAGACGGTTTGAGGTACATCGCACTGTTGAGGTGACATCAGAAGAGAGGGTTAATCTCGAAGCTCATTTGGTGAGCAATGGACACCACTACAAGCAAACAGATTATGATCAGCTCAGAACAAATATTCCTAGTCGTTCAGAGCGTCCCTTCGCTTTCCGAAATGATCAAATCAATGCAGAAGTTCTTTTACTAGCGGCGAATCATGACTTGGAAGAAGTGACAGGAACAGCTTCGGATTTTATGACGACAGGTGGAATAATTTCATCTGATAAGGTTAAGATAAGATTCCTTCGAGAAACGAGTGCTCATATTGCTCGTGGTGGGGATAAATTCCGTATTCCAGATGCTCCGAGGGAGATGGTGCCAGATATTATTGATAAGGCAGGGAGTGTCACGATACCTGCTCGTAGCCTAAAAGGCAGTTGGGTAACGATTGATGTTCCTGAAGATGCTAAGGCAGGGGTCTATACTGGTAGTCTGACTTATAAAGCAGCCAATGCTGAAGAAGCAATTGTCGTGCCTTACAGTTTTGAAGTCTTGCCGTTTGAGCAGCCAAAAACTGACCGCTTTAGTGTCGAATTATGGCAGTATCCGTACACGGTGGCTCGCTATTATGGGCTTTCTGATGAGCAACTTTTTGGTGAAGAGCATTTAGCCATCTTACGTCAGCAATTGTCCGAATACCAAAAAGTTGGTGGAAAATCAATTACTGCAACGGTTGTCGAAGATCCTTGGAATAACCAGACCTATGACAAGTACCCATCAATGGTAAAATGGACGAAAAAGGAAGATGGTAGTTTTACATTTAACTTTGACCATTTTGACAAATACGTTAGCTTGGCTATGGAATTGGGTATTGACCAACAAATTAAATCATTCTCTATTGCACCATGGGATAACCGAGTTGGTTATTTTGATGAAGCGCAGAATCGTCCACGTTCACAACGCTTAACACCAGGTAGTCAGCAGTGGAAAGAGACCTGGGGAGCTTTTTTACCAGCTTATATTGCGCATTTGGATGAAAAGGGGTGGTTTGATAAGGCCTATATTGCCCTTGATGAGCGACCTGCTGATGTCATGAAAGAGGTGTTAGATTTACTTTCTAAATACCGTAACAAAGACGGAAAAACACTGAAACTCAGTGTAGCGATTGACCACTATGAACCTGCAATGAAGGAATTATTGGATAAAATTGATGATATTTCTGTTAGCATGACAGAAATTGATAATCCAGCGCGACAATCATCTCCAGAGCTTCTTCGTTCATATGCTAAAGAACGTCGTGAACGTGGTCAGACGACAACGATGTATTCTATGGTAGGTCAGTATCCAAATGCCTTCACTCGAAGTGCTCCTGTGGAAGCTGCTTGGGTGCTACTGTATGCCCACAGCTTAGGTCTTGACGGCTATCTGCGTTGGGCTTATGATGCATGGGTTAAAGAACCACTGGAAACTGTAGATCACTGGTGGTGGGAGAGTGGTGACCCCTTCTTGATTTACCCAGGGGATAAAACAGGTTCGGATAAGACTCCACGAACTTCGCCACGCTATGAACAAATCAAAGAAGCCGAGCGTCTGATTGAAAAAATACGTTGGATTAAAGCGACGGTTCCAGAGGCTGGTGAGGAGCTTGACCACTTCGTCCTCAATATGCGACGCCCAGAAGGTCGTCGTAACCGCTACGGTGCTATGGAATCAACTGGAGTAAATCAGGAACGCCAGGTGGAAGCTGATGTCAGAGCTGTCTTTAACAAAGTTCGTGAAGTGATTAGCAAATATAAGTCACAACTCCTTGCTCAAACCATAAGTCAAGAGCAACCTAGTGAGCAAAACCAAAAGCCGATGACAGTTTTCTCATTGGATGCTGGTCGAAAATACTTTAATTTAGATAGCCTGAAAGAACTTGTTGATACCTTGAGTCAGATTGGTTATACGGATCTCCATTTGATTTTGGGAAATGATGGCTTGCGATTCTTCTTAGATGACATGAGCCTATCAGCTAATGGGCAGACTTATTCGAATGAAGCTGTTAAAGAAGCCTTAAGACGAGGGAACTTAGCTTATGAACAAAGCAAGCGTTCTCGTGATAATGCTCAAGTTCTGACGCAGTCGGAATTGGATAGTTTGTTTGCCTATGCACAGTCCAAGAATATCCGCATCATCCCAACAATCAATAGTCCAGGGCATATGGATGCTATTGTAACTGCCATTGAGGAGTTGGGCATTGCAGATGCCAAGTTTAAGCATGATGGAAAAACTTCTCTAACAACGCTCAATCTTAACAATGATTTTGCTGTTAACTTTACCAAGGCTTTGATTGATAAGTATGCGTCTTATTTCTCAGGAAAATCCAGTATCTTTAATATCGGTTTAGATGAGTATGCTAACGATATTACCAAACCTAAATTTGGTTTCAAAACGTTGCAAGAGCGTGGAGAGTATGATAAGTTTGTTAGCTATGCAAATGACCTTGCTGCGATTGTCAAATCTCATCAACTAGTTCCAATGGCATTTAATGATGGTATTTATCACAATAATGTCACGACAGCTGGAACTTTTGATAAGGATATTATTGTGTCCTACTGGACGATTGGTTGGGGAGAAGGAGACAACCGTTACAACGTTGCGACACCAAACTTCCTCTATGAAAAAGGGCATAAGCTACTCAATACGAATGATGACTGGTACTACGTTATTGGTCGTAATCGAAATGGGCAAGGTTGGTACAACTTAGATCAAGGTAAAGGTGGTATTCAACGAACACCTTATACGAAACTGCAAGGTGATACCACAGGAACAGTACCTGTTATCGGAGCTATGGTTGCAGCTTGGGCAGACGAGCCCCGAATGTCTTATAGAGCTGAATTAGTGAATGAACTGTTAGTAGCTTTTGCAGACCGTAATCCAGATGTTTTCAACGCTAACTACAAGCAATTTGATGAAGCATTGAACTTAGCTTCGCATTATTTGGATCGCTTGCCAGTAAGCGTTCAAGAAGCCTTGACAGAACTATTGACTTCTATTTCACGAGATAAGACTAGGAATCAGCAAGTAGAAGTGGACATAGCTACTGAAAAGATTAAGCAGTTACTTTTGCCTTATTTACCACAAGAAGCTTTGCCAGCAGCTTGGTTGGATATGAAGATTGTTTCTCTTGACGCTGGAAGGAAATACTTTAGTCCTGAGATTATTAAATCAGTGATTGATAAGATTAGTGAACTCGGCTTTACTGATTTGCATCTTTTACTTGGAAATGATGGTCTGCGCTTTGTACTGGATGACATGACCCTTGAGGTAAATAATCAAGTCTATGCTAGTGATGCTGTCAAAGTAGCAATTAAAAATGGTAACAAAGTATATTATGATGATCCAAATGGTAATGCTCTGACAGAATCAGAAATGCTAGATATTCTTACTTATGCAGCATCACGTCGAATTAACATAATTCCGACGATTAATAGCCCAGGTCATATGGATACTATTTTGGAAGCTATGGCTAGTCTTGGCATAGCTAATCCTAAATATAGCTTTGGCGGAAAACTATCTAAGACGACGATTGATTTAACTAATCAAGAGGCAGTTGATTTTACCAAAGCATTGATTAAGAAATATGTTGACTTCTTTGCTGGTAAAGTAGGTATTTTCAATATCGGATTAGATGAGTATGCTAACGATGCCACAAATGCTAGAGGCTTTTATCGTTTGCAAGCTGATGGGCATTATGATAAATTCATAATTTATGCTAACGATTTATCAAGTATTGTCAAGTCCGCTGGTTTGAAGCCGATGGCGTTTAACGACGGTGTTTATTACAATAATCATACAGCTAGCGGTAGCTTTGACAAGGATTTGTTAATTTCTTATTGGACATCTGGTTGGAGTGGTTATGATGTGGCAAAACCTGCTTTCTTTAATAAAAAAGGACATCATCTGATTAACACCAACGATGCATGGTACTACGTTTTGGGACGCGATGACCAAGGAGGCTATAACCTTGCAAGTGCTTTGGAACGTATTGGTCGGACACCAATAAATCAAGTGCCAGGAACAACTGCTGGTAGTGTACCTACAATTGGTAGCATGGTTGCTATTTGGGCAGATAATCCGAGTGCGGTATTTGAGAAAGAGAAATTTGATCGTCTCGTAACTGCTTTTGCAGAAGCTAATGCAACTCACTTACGTGCCAATTATCTCCCACTTTTAGAAGTGTTAAATCAGCTACCTCAGGATCTGCCAAAAGGATACTACACTGATGAGAGCTATACTGGTTTAGTCAATGCTGTGTCAGCAATTGATTGGCAGAAAAAACGTCATCAACAGTCGGAAGTAGATGCTTATCTGACCTCTGTTAAGCAAGCTATTGAGGGATTAACATACAAGCCAGCCGATTACAGCCGCTTGCAAGAGTTGCTATTGAGTATCCCAGAAGACCTCACCATGTATACGGACGAAAGTTTAGTTGCTCTGGAAAGTGCCATTTCGGCTATTCAGTTGGATAAAAAAGCCTCAGATCAAGCTATCGTTGATGGTTATATCTCAACTATCACAGAAGCTCTCGCTAAACTGGAGAAAAAACAACAAGTGGCCGAAGAAGACCAGCTACCTGAAAAACCAAGCGATGAGCAAAATGGTAACACCGATACCAACGAGGGCGACAACGCGGGTACCGATGTAGATGGCAACACAGGTGGTGACCAAGGTGGTAGCGCAGGTACCGACGCAGGTGGCAATGCCGATGCTAACGAGGGCGGTAACACGGATACCAACGCAGGTGATACTGCGGATGCTGACCAAGACAGTTCAGACTCTAATAGTCAGCCAGGCGATGTAGATACTGACGAAGATGGTAACATCGATACCAATGAAGGCGGCAACACTGGTGTAAATCAGGGCGATTCAGGCACACCAAGCGATTCAACTGATACCAACCCAATTCCAGGCGATGACCAAAATAATGGTGGCAGCCAAGACGATAACGCCGATAACGACTCAGGTGATAACACCGATACTAACCAAGGCGACAACACAACTACCCCTGATACCATACAACCATCTCGTCAGATTAAGGATACTGA